>JAQWCI010000133.1 GCA_028706005.1 Lachnospiraceae bacterium | reverse complement strand
CTTTCACATGGGCATTATGATCACGGTAACGGTCTGGCACGATTTCTTGAAGTGAATGATCATGCTCAGATATACATCAACAGGCACGCATCCGGGCAGTATTATTATCGAAGTGAAAGATATATAGGAATTGATCCTGAGGTAATAAGAACTCTCAGCGAGAGCGGAAGAGTAGTTTTTACGGATGATACGTATATAATTGATGACGAACTGTCGCTTTGCACGTGCAATGACAAAACAAGTGTTTTTCCGGTGGATAATGCCGGGCTTACAGAGAAGATCGGGGATACATTTGTGCCGGACAGGTTTCTTCATGAACAATATCTGGTAATAAATGATAAGACTCATATCAGCCAGACTGAGAAATCAGTTATAGGGCGAAGAATAGTCCTGAGCGGTTGTTCGCACAAGGGAATTCTGAATATTGTGAACTGGCTCAGACCTGATGTGCTGATCGGCGGGTTCCATTTCATGGATATTGATGTTTCATCCGGATATAGCGATGTGTTGAATAAGGCGGCTGAAGTGCTTATGACAGAACATGAAGGCAGAACGCCGACAATGTTTTATACCTGTCACTGCACTGGAGCCGCCCAGTATAGTTACCTTAAGAAAAGAATGTGTGACCGGCTTGAGTACCTGTCATCCGGCCAGACTGTTGAAATTTGAAAACACGGTTCAATATAATCTGTCAGTTTGTTGTGGTCGGATTCCCTTTGTACTCTGAACTTCCAAAGCCAAGAATCATTGTGAATATCGGCTCCAGGAAGATCAGGCCTATTGTAAAACCAACACCGTGTCCGAATGCCTTGGAAAGATTATTAAGCTGTATGATGTAAATGATGGCACCGGCTAACAACAGGATAATACTGATTACATAAAGAATTCCTGAACCATTCCCGCCAATCAGATTACCAATTACTTCCAGCACAATCAGGAGCCAGAAAACTTTTGTGTTCCATGTGAATTTGTACTGCACAAAAACATTGTAGATAGGGATTATTGATTTCCATCCTTTATATGTTTTGCCAGTTATCTGACATAAACTATTATATCGTATATAAACGTTTGGGGAAATGGGTGATAAAATGTCACTTAGTTGTGGGCTCCTCAAAATAAAATACGTTCAGTCATGGTGGTGAATAATGAAAAAACAGGGAAATAAAGGAAAACAGGACACTGTTGCTCAAAAGGAAACAGAGCAGAAGCTTAAGAACTGGAGCCTGCTCGATAATAAAACTATTCTTGGTGAGTTCGGCACAGATACTGAAGGTCTCGATCCTGTTGAGGCGAGTGAGCGCGCAGCAGAATAAGGCAAGAATATCATAGAATCCGGCGCAAAGAAAAGTGTTCTGAAGAGTATCGCGTCAGTTCTCATTAATCCCTTCAATCTCGTTCTCCTGGTGGTGCTAGTCATCACATTTCTCACGGACGTTGTATTCGCGGGCAAGAAAGATTTTTCTGCATCAATTCTGATACTTTCTACGATAACTATTTCGACGATCGTCGGTTACACGCAGGAAGCAAAATCGAATAACGCTGCGGCAAAACTCAGGAAGATGATAGAGAACAAAGTCGATGTCATAAGAAACGGAATCTCTGAGAGCATTCTTATCGAGGATGTGGTGCCCGGAGATATAGTCAAACTCTCGAGCGGAGATATGCTGCCGGGCGATGTGCGGTTCATTGAGGTCAGGGATCTTTTTGTTGACCAGGCGACACTTACCGGTGAATCAGAGCCCGTAGAAAAACTCACAACTAACAAGGATCAGACATATCTGACTGATCTTTCCAATATCGGTTTTATGGGAACCAATATTACAAGCGGATCAGCAACAGCTCTGGTGCTCACTACTGGGAGCAGGACATACTTCGGGAGCATGGCGAAGTCCCTGTCTACTGACAATGAGAAGAGCGACTTCGAGAATGACATAGACCAGATATCAAAACTTCTTATAAGGTTCATGCTCGTAATGGTGCCGATAATTCTGGTGGCAAATATCTTCACGAAGAGCAATGTCCTTGATGCAATACTGTTCTCAGTTACGGTGTCTATAGGACTGATACCTGAAATGCTGCCGGTAATCATGACGACCACTCTGGCCAAGGGCGCTGTGGAAATGTCCAGGAAAAAGACTATCGTCAAGCGCCTTTCATCGATACAGACATTCGGGCAGATGGATGTCCTTTGTACAGACAAAACCGGAACACTCACGCAGGATGAGATAGTCCTCGAAAAGTATCTCAATGCTGATGGGGATGAGGACATGAGCGTTCTCAAGCAGGCTTTCGTAAACAGCTATTTCCAGACAGGGCTGAGGAATGCGATAGACATAGCAGTTATCGGCAGGGTAGACAAAGAGGGGCTGTCGTACAAGAACGAATACAAGGCTGTGGACGAGATTCCGTATGACTTTGCAAGAAGGCGGATGAGTGTTGTAGTTGAGAAGCCTGATGAACCATCGCTTGGAAGGATACTTGTTACAAAAGGCGCCGTTGAGGAAACAATGTCATGCTGCACATATTCAATGCGCGGTGGCAAGAGTGTTCCAATGACAGACGATGAGAGAAAACATGCTGTTTCTATTTATGATGAATACAGTGATATGGGGCTTCGCCTTCTCGCTGTAGCAGAGAAATGGAATGTTCCCGGGAGCGGTGAACTGAATGCAGAGGATGAGAGCGAGATGACGCTCATCGGATTCATTGGTTTCCTTGATCCGCCGAAGGAATCTGCGAAAGGAGCACTGGAGGCACTTGCCTCACACGGTATAAGAACAGTTGTTTTGACAGGTGATGCCCCGGGCGTTGCGAGATATGTCTGCGGGAAGCTCGGCCTTGACACTCACAGAATCATAACAGGCGCAGAGCTTGAGGGCATGTCTGATGATGATCTGCTTGTGGCCACTGAGGATTGCTCACTGTTCTCAAAACTAAATCCTTACCAGAAGAAGCGGGTCGTGGCGATGATCCAGAAAAACGGGCACACTGTGGGCTACATGGGAGACGGGATAAATGATGCACCGCCGCTTAAGCAGGCCAATGTCGGCATTTCAGTCGACAGTGCAGTAGATATTGCAAAGGAAGTCGCGGATATAATCCTGCTTGACAAGGATCTGAATGTACTTGATTCGGGCGTTATCGGGGGCCGCAAAACATACGCAAATCTTTCGAAATATATAAAGATGGCTACAAGCGGAAACTTCGGCAACATGTTTTCCGTAGTGCTGGCCAGCATTTTTCTGCCATTCCTGCCACTCATGCCGGAGCATATTCTGGTGCAGAATCTGCTGAATGATTTTGCCCAGCTTGGAATGCCGTGGGACAACGTAGATGCAAAGTATCTGACAAAGCCAAAGAAGATCAATGTTAAGAGCCTTCGGACATACATGTTCTGGTTCGGACTTGCATCGACGGTAGAGGATGTATTGTGTTTTCTTATACTGTGGTTTGTTTTCCACTACACGACGCAGGACAAAGCCACATATTTTCAGACGGGCTGGTTCCTGTTCGGCACCCTGTCTCAGACTTTCATTATCCATATAATAAGGACAGAGAAGATACCGTTCATTCAGGACAGAGCATCGAAGGCACTTTGTATATCAACGGCCGTCATAATGCTGATAACTGTTCTTATCGGTTTTACCGGGATTGCGGATTACCTGACGATGGCTACCATGCCGCTCTACTACGGAATATGGCTCGCAGCGCTGATTGCGGTGTACACAGTGATCGTACAGATCCTCAAGCCTTTGTATGTTAAGAAATACGGAAGCTGGATCTGATAGCCCGTATACAGAATGTACACAAATATTTAATAATTGTTTTGTTATAGCCGGAAACAAAACAGTGTATACTATTGCTCGAAACGTTGTAATGCATGAGGTGGCATTAATGTTAAATATCTACAGAGCATGTCCGGACGCTTCAACAATAATTCAGAGTTCAAGATATCAGGCCATGAGACTGTCCAAACGTCACGGCTGCACTAATACTTATGATCACAGCATAAGAGTGGCAGAACTTGCTCTTATGTTCTCCACTGTTTTCTTCTGCGACAGAATTAAGGCAATCCACGCAGCCCTTCTTCATGATATGGCGGACAGTGAGGAGCGGAAATCATTCGGAGAAAAATGCCACTATATGATGCTTCATCCTCAGGAAGCTGCAGTGAATGCAGCGCGTCTTTATGGAATGGGAGATGAGGAGTGCGCAGCAATCAGAACGCATATGTTCCCGCTTTCATCATCAATGCCGCATGGACGCATTGCTCTGTCGGTAATACTTGCCGATAAGTTTGTTTCGATATACGAAGTGTCGATCATGCATCTTATGCTGCAGGCACGGATGGTGCGTGTCAGCCACGTGCGCGGCAGATGAAATGTTATAAAGTCTGTTTTTTTGTTTGACATTCTGTAGAAACAGGGATATTATTCACGTATTCACAAAACAATATGATCTCGCGTCGACAAAGGTGTTGTCTTAACAGGCAGCATCTTTTTTTATAAGTTTGAGACCGGGAACATAACTATCAGTGCAAAGGCGCAGTGGACTTCAGGTAAGAGTCCGCAGCGCCTTTTTGCGTATCTGCGAGGAGGTAATGACATGAAGGAACTTGAGATTATCATAAGACCCGAGAAACTTGAAGATGTCAAGAAAGTGCTGGACGAGGCAAACTGCGGTGGCATGACAGTCGCGACGATAATGGGGTGCGGCGCTCAGAAGGGAATCGTGGATGAGGATGTTGTCCGTGTCATAAAAGGATATAAGACCACGATAAATCTTCTGCCCAAGATCAAGATTGAAGCGGTCGTCCCTGATGAAAGCGTCGAGGACATAATTCTGAAGATCCAGGAGAAGTGCAGCAGCGATCATGTGGGGGACGGCAAGATCTTTATCCACAACATTGAAGAAGCAATAAGGATCCGCACGGGTGAAAGAGGAGACAAGGCGCTATGACAGATATTGTAGAGCTTAAGAAAGTCAATAAAGTCTTTGGCACAAATCATGTAGTCAGCGATTTAGATCTGTCTGTGAAGGAAGGTGAATTCCTGACTCTCCTCGGCTCATCAGGCTGCGGCAAAACAACCACTCTCCGCATGGTCGCCGGTTTTGAAGAACCGACCAGTGGCAGCATCATGGTGGAGGGCGAGGCCGTCGGAAACAAGGAGCCTTTCGAGAGAAATGTGAATACTGTTTTTCAGAGTTACGCGCTGTTTCCGCATATGACGATCTACGACAACATAGCTTACGGCCTGAAAATGAAGAAAGTAAAGAAGAGCGACATAGCGCAAAGAGTCGGGGAAATGCTGGAAATGGTGCAGCTGCAGGGTTATGAGAACCGATACCCGACGCAGCTTTCCGGCGGACAGAAACAAAGAGTCGCAATAGCAAGAGCACTCATAAACAGGCCGCGTGTCCTGCTTCTCGATGAACCACTCGGAGCACTGGACATGAAGCTCAGAAAACAGATGCAACTCGAGCTTAAAAGACTTCAGAAGAAGCTGAATATAACGTTCATTTATGTCACACATGATCAGGAAGAAGCGATGACAATGAGTGACAGGATCGGGATAATGCATGACGGTATTCTAGACCAGCTCGGAACGCCGTCAGAAATATACGAACACCCGGCAACGAGATTTGTCGCGACATTTATAGGAGAAACGAACATCTTCGATGGGGCGATCCACAGAATCGATAAAAGCATAGCCAGTGTGGATATAGAAAACGGGCTTATATCAGGGCAGAGCGACGGAAGTTTTGACGTCGGGGAATACATAGCTGTCTCGGTAAGACCTGAGAAGATGAAACTTTCAAAGGCACCGGTCGAAGGCTTTTCTCTTGAGGGAGTCGTGAAGGATTTTATATATATAGGCTCTGTCATGAAATGCATAGTGGCGCTGCAGAACGGAAATGAAATCAGGATGGAGAGACTTGCAGGCGAAGTTCTTCCGGGAATCGGAGAAAAGGTCTATCCATACTGGGACGCGCAGAGTGCAGTGCTCATTCATACAAAAGCTGACACCGTTTTCAAAACAATTGAAAATGCCCCGCTCGCAGTGTGAATGAAACAGCTCCGGAAAGGAGGTCATCATGAAGAAATCAAAACATGAATGGAAATCAAATGGTCTGCCGGCTCTTGTGACAGTGGGACCGGTGGCTGTGATACTTGTTTTTCTGGTTGTTTTGCCTCTTATGTACGTGGCAGTAATGAGCTTCTGCTCGATAGACTCGTACTACAACGTAGTGTATAAGTTCACGCTCAGGAATTATGCGCAGCTGGCTGACCCTGATTACATACACATTTACCTGCAATCAATATTGATAGCGCTGCTTACGACGGTGATCTGTGTGCTGGTCGCGTACCCGTTCGCATACCTCATCGCGAGGACAAAGAGCAGGAATAAGAATCTGCTTTATATGCTCGTAATAATACCGTTCTGGACGAATTCGCTGATAAGAATATATGGCTGGAGGACGTTCCTCGGGACTAATGGCTGGCTTAATAACGCTCTGATAAAACTTCACATGATTTCGGAGCCGCTGGATATGCTTTTCAACAGAGGAACCACGGTTCTCGGAATGGTATACTGCCTGATCCCGTTCATGGTCCTGCCGCTTTATTCATCGTTCGAGAAACTGGACGTCAATCTTCTTGAGGCTTCAGCAGATCTGGGCGCGACAAAACTGAAAACTCTGAAAGAAATTATCATCACGCTCACGGCGGACGGAATTTTCTCAGGATGCATCATGATCTTCATCCCATGCATCGGATACTTCTTCGTCTCAGATATCCTCGGCGGGAACGCT
>JAQWCI010000132.1:3088-6937 GCA_028706005.1 Lachnospiraceae bacterium | reverse complement strand
GCCACAGTTTTGTGGCTTCATCCGAACCTCGCCAAACTTGCCAGTATGGATGAAGATTTCTTGAGCAGCAGTCTGCGGCTTCATCCGAAACCTGTATTTCCTGGCCAAATGGATGAATAACTTGTTGCCACAGTTTTGTGGCTTTATCCGAACTTCGCCAAACTTGCCAGAATGGATGTACACATAAGCCACAGACAAACTAGCCAGCCCCGTAATTTTTGCCGATTTCCAGCGGGAAACCCGCGAAAAACAGTTGATTTCGCAAAGGAAACATGATAAATTTAGAGCGTTGCGACTATAGAGCACGCATTCCTGCGCAGCTGCCAAGTTGTCAGCGTGATGTCTGTGAAGGCCTGCATTCCTGAACTGAAGAGATTCAGGGAAGCATGAACAGATCAGTATATCACGGCGGATCGGCAGAAAAGTCCAATGCAGAACAAGCGGACTCATCGGAACCGGAGATCAGGGTATCACTGGTAACCTCGAGCCACAGACACGGGCGAGGGCATCAGCAGGCTCGAGCCACAGACACAGGCGAGAGCAGCGACACTGAGGCTGATGGTGTTAACCATTGAAAGACCATCACCGGGCGAATGAGACCACAGCGGTCCTGAACTGCGAACTGGGTGCGGAAGACAAAACAATTTCATTATGGAGGAAACAAAATGAGCGTAGTATCAATGAAGCAGCTGCTTGAAGCAGGCGTACACTTCGGTCACCAGACCAGAAGATGGGATCCCAAGATGGCTCCGTATATTTTCACAGAGCGTAACGGAATTCACATCATCGATCTGCAGAAATCAGTCGTCAAGATGGATGAAGCTTACAAGGCAGTATTCGAAATCGTGGAGCAGGGCGGAACAATTCTTTTCGTCGGCACCAAGAAGCAGGCTCAGGACGCTATCAAGTCAGAAGCAGAGCGCTGCGGTATGTATTATGTAAATCAGAGATGGCTCGGCGGTATGCTGACCAACTTCAAAACAATCCAGAGCCGTATCGATCGTCTCAACAAGATCGACAAGATGGCTACAGATGGCACATATGATGTACTTCCCAAGAAGGAAGTATCTCAGCTTGAGAAAGAGCGTGAGAAACTGAACAAGAACCTCGGCGGTATCCGCACGATGCCCAGCATTCCGGATGCAATCTTCGTAGTTGATCCCAAGAAGGAAAGAATCTGCGTTCAGGAAGCTCACAACCTCGGAATCACACTCATCGGTATCGCTGATACAAACTGCGATCCTGAAGAACTCGACTATGTAATCCCCGGCAACGACGATGCTATCCGCGCAGTAAAACTCATCACAGGCAAGATGGCTGATGCAGTTATCGAAGCAAAGCAGGGTGAAGAGAACGTAGGCGAAGCAGTTGACAGCAACGAGCAGGCTTCTATCGCAGCAGAATCTGCAGCAAGCGAAGCTGAGCAGGTCGCTGAAGGAACAGTTTAATGATACACAGGGGATAAGATCATTTGGCGAAACTGCTTGCAGTGGGCGGTGAATGATCTGAGACCCGCACAATCATTCGAAAATAGCGATTTATGCAGTAAGTCTGCGGTTTTCGAATGCTTGTAGAATTGCGGGAGCTTTGTAAAAGCAAAGCAATTCGTATCATATTAATTACAATAAGGAGAAAAATAAATGGCAGCAATTACCGCAGCATTAGTCAAAGAACTGAGAGAAACATCCGGCGCAGGAATGATGGATTGCAAGAAGGCGCTGACTGAATCAAACGGCGATATAGAAGCGGCAATGGAGTATCTTCGCAAGAACGGACAGGCGAAGGCTGAGAAGAAGGCAAACCGCATCGCGGCTGAAGGCCTTACAAAGATCGTGGCTGATGGCGACTGCAAGGCAGCTATCGTCGAGGTCAACTCAGAGACAGACTTTGTCGCTAAGAATGAGAAATTCCAGAATTATGTAGAGCAGGTGGCAAAACAAGCGCTTGCGAGCAATGCAGCAGATATGGATGCATTCATGGACGAAAAGTGGATTGCAGATCCGTCTGAGACAGTGAAAGACGCACTGGTGGGAATGATCGCAGTAATCAGCGAGAAACTCAGCATCCGTCGTGAAGAAAAAGTCGAAGAAGCTGACGGCGTTCTGGCAAACTACAGCCATGATGGTGGCAGAATTTCCGTTATCGTTGATGCATCTACAGCAGTAGTTAATGATGAGATCAGAGAAGCAATCAGAAATATCGCAATGCAGGTCGCAGCTCTTTCAGCTGAATACGTTGATGTTGCTGATGTTTCAGAAGAGAAGAAAGCTCATGAGAAGGAAATCCTGATGGCTAACATCATCAAGGAAAATGAAGAACTTCCTGAAGAGAAGAGAAAACCTCAGCAGATCCTCGAGAAGCAGCTTATCGGCAGACTTAACAAGGAACTTAAAGAAATCTGCCTGAACGATCAGATCTATGTCAAGGCAGAAGACGGCAAACAGACAGTTGCTCAGTATCTTGCAGAAGTAGGCAAGAAGAACGGCACAGAAATCAAAATCAGAAAGTTTGTTCGTTGGGAAGTCGGCGAAGGCATGGAACACAGACAGGAGAACTTTGCTGAAGAAGTAATGAAGCAGGCTCAGGGCTGATTGTTAAGCAGATAAAGCTTCAAAAAGAGAAATTAAAGATCGCGGAGGCGGGAGACATAATGTTTCCCGCCTTCGTTTAACTAAGATAATCTGTATTTTGTTTGATACGTGTTTTACAATAGATAGTGGCATGGACAGTGAAGGCGCTTAATGAAATTCAGAAGAATTAATAAGAATACAATCAATTGCATAATAACGAGTGAAGAAATGCAGGCACACGGAGTCGGTATCGATGATATTTTCGAGAAAAAGGAGCAGGGAATGGACTTCCTGCGCCAGATCTTGAATGAAGCAGCGAGAAGACTGGATTTTCATGCATCGGGGACAGTGACGAGCATGCAGCTATCAGTTTTGCCTGACAAATCACTGAGCCTCACAATATCGGAACAGAACGACAAATCAGTTGAAGATATGGTGCGGAACCTCAGAAAGAAACTGGGCATTGTGATCAACGAAAAGATGCGCAAGGAACTCGCAAAACTGCCTCAGGAAGAGAGACTGAAGCGACTTGCGGATTATGCGGCGCGTTTTATTGAAAAGGAATTAACGGATTCTGTTGTCGATGGAATAGGAGCAGTAGTCGACGAAAACGGAACATCATCCAACGGTATCAGCAGAACAACGGCCGATGGTAATAACGGAACGATGGCCAATGGTAATAACGGAACGATGGCCGATGGTAATAACGGAACGATGGCCAATGGTAATAACGTAACAACGGCAAATGGTAATAACGGAACAACTGGCAGCGATGAAAACGGAGCAACGGATAACGATGAAAACGCGCTGACGGATGGCAACACATCAAACGGTAATGCGGGCATTAAGAATGCCAGTGAAGAATCGTCAAATAATGTTTTGCAGGACAGCAGTTATCTGTTTGAGTTCACGAGTTTTGCCGCTGTGCTCGATGCCGCAAAGTATATTTCAAAGCAGCCGGTCTACCGCAAAACAAAATTTGCCGCAGAGTTGTACACCGACGGAGCTGACAGAAATCCGCTGTACTGGCTGATTTTGACAAAACCTGAGGGTAAGGATCAGCAATTCGCAAAACTTATCCTTTCACTCAATGAATATGGAACAATGGAGACCGCGCGCGCCGAAGTGCTCGCGCACATCAGGGAGCTATCAACTTGTATACTCAAAGAAAAAACCATAAAAACACTGGCCGCAATCTGACGGCCGCACCGAAGACAAAAGACGCCGGGCAGCAGCGCGGTGATTTCAGCGCGGTAAAACCGGCGAAATCAGCAGGATC
>JAQWCI010000132.1:0-2988 GCA_028706005.1 Lachnospiraceae bacterium | reverse complement strand
ATCTGGTCAACGCGTGATGGCAGAATCTGGTCAACGCGGGGCAAGGAAATCTGCGGATGACGGAACCATGCGCCTCAACCGTTATATTGCCGCTTGCGGATATTGCTCGCGCCGTGAGGCAGACGAGCTTATCGAGCAGGGCGACGTGACCTTGAACGGAAAAAAGGCGGAGGCCGGAGACCGTGTCGATCTAAAGTCTGACACAGTTAAGATCGGCGAGAAAATCCTGAGACGGATCGACAGAAAAACGGTAGTTGCATATTATAAACCGGTCGGCGTGACATGCACAGATCGCGACCCGCACGCAGAGCGAACACTCAGCGAATCATTCAAATTTCCGATACGGCTCACTTATGCTGGACGTCTGGACCGCGATTCCGAGGGGCTTCTCCTCATGACAAATGACGGCGACCTCATCGATTCGATGATGCGCTCGTCGAACCGCCACGAGAAAGAGTACATCGTTCGCGTTACCAGACGGATGTCGGATGCAGATATTGCGCGCCTTCGCAGCGGTGTCTTTCTTCGCGAGCTTGAAGTCAAAACAAGACCATGCGAAGTTCAGCGACTTGGTGACAGGACGGTGAAAATTGTTTTGACGCAGGGCCTCAATAACCAGATACGCAGGATGGTCAAAACAGTGAACAATGAAGTCAAAAAACTAAAGCGAGTGCGTGTTTTGACGGTGAGCCTGGGCTCGATGCAGCCGGGGCAGATCAGGGAGCTCAGGGGAGAAGAGCTGGAGAGCCTTTACAGCGCGGCAGGACTGCACAGATAACTGCAATTGCCTGCGCTCAGGCATGCCGTATCAATTGCGACAACATTTTGCAGGCTTGCTCACAGATAACTGCAATTGTCTGCGCTCAGGCATGCCGTATCAATTGCGACAACATTTTGCAGGCTTGCTCACAGATAACTGCAATCGCCTGCGCTCAGGCATGGTGGAAAATATGACTTTAGAAGAATACAAGGCACTGGCGGAAAAAATCAATTACCACATGGATCGCTACTATAATCAGGATGCGCCGGAAATCACGGATCTTCAGTATGACGAGATGATGCAGCAACTGAAGGCAGCGGAGGGAGAGCACCCGGAGTGGATAACGCCGGATTCGCCGTCACAGAAGATCGGCGGCTCGGTGAAGCGCGAGGCCGGCGTAAAAGTGACGCATGACGTGCCGATGCTGTCAATTGAAGATGTTTTTACGAAGGAAGAAGTGACGGACTGGGTGAACAAGGTCAAGGAGACGCACCCGGACGCACTTTTTTCTGTCGAGCAGAAAATCGACGGACTGTCCATGTCGCTGAGATATGAAGCGATGGAAGCCAAAGGCGTTTCTGCGCAGGTCACAGATTTTGTGCATTCCTTCGATGTGAGGGATGAAGCGATGAAAGCCAAAGGCGTTTCTGCGCAGGTCACAGATTTTGTGCATTCCTTCGATGTGAGGGATGAAGCAATGGAAGCCAAAGGCGTTTTTGCAGCGAACGGAAGTCTCACTGAATCAGCCATTTCCGGTCATCATGGACCGGAAATTGAACATCAGAAGAATGCTGCAATTGGTGATTCGGAAGCTGAAACTCTCAAAACAAAATTAGGTCTCAGGCTTGCTGAGACGCGCGGCGACGGCTTCATCGGAGAAGACGTGACCGCGAATGCGCGCGTAATTCCGGATGTGCAGCAGACGATCGATCTTCCTTATGAATCGCTGGAACTGCGCGGCGAAGTCTATATGACGCATGAAAGTTTTGACAAATTCAACGATGAGCAGGAAGCAGCCGGGAAGAAACTTGCGGCAAACCCGCGCAATCTTGCGGCGGGAACACTGCGCCAGCTTGATACGGGAGTAACGGCAAAACGTGGTCTGCGCATGTTTGTTTTCAATGTCCAGGCGGGACCTGACGAGATAAAATCGCGCCAGTGTGCAGCACTTGACCTGCTGAGGGATAAAGGGGTCAAGACTGTTTTTCATCGTCTCTGCGCTACTTCTGAAGAAATCATAAGCGTGATCGACGAGATTGGCGAGTCGCGCGGAAATCTTCCATATGACATCGACGGCGCCGTTGTAAAGATAGAGCAGACGGCGTACCGCAGTGATTTTCCGGTCGGTGCCAAGTACACAAGCGGTCATATCGCATACAAGTATCCGCCGGAGGAGCGAGTCGTCGTTATGGACGACATCGAAGTCGACGTGGGACGCACGGGAAAACTCACGTTCACAGGTGTTTTTCATGATAAGGAAACCGGGAAAGCCGCGAGACTTTGCGGGACAAGTGTTTCGCGCGCGACGTTGCACAATCAGGATTATATTTCTGATATGCACATCGGAGTCGGAGGCGCTTACAAGCTTTTCAAGTCGGGAGAGATAATTCCAAAACTCAATGGCTGCGTGGATGAACCGGCACAAACGTACAGGGCACCCTTGTTTTGCCCGGTCTGCGGGTCAAAACTTATCCGCGAGGAAGACACGGCGGACATCAGGTGCGTGAATCCGGCATGCCCGGCGCAGCTTTCGCGCACGATCGCGTATTTCTGCTCGATCGACTGCATGAATATTATGGGGCTCGGCGATACACTGGTCGATGCTTTGATCCGCGAAGGTTATCTTCACAGTTACGCTGACATTTATCATCTGAAGGAGCATCGTGACGCATTGATTGAGGCAGGCACGATTGGCAAGGAGAAGAATACGGACAAGCTGCTCGCATCGATCGAGACCTCGAAGTCTGCCGGACCAGTGAGGCTTCTCACGGCTCTCGGAATTCGCAATGTCGGGCGTTCTACTGCGCGCACAATCATGCAGCACTACAAGTCAATCGATGAACTCATGAGGGCCGCGGGTTCAACTTCGGCGAACGATGTTACTGACGCGGCGGCCTCGGCCTCAGGGGATGCTGCAGATGTGGGTCAGGTCACAAAACATGGGGCTGACGCTATCGCAGCGGCGGCCGGAAGGCGGCTCACCGGTTTACAGGAAATCCCGGATGTCG
>JAQWCI010000131.1 GCA_028706005.1 Lachnospiraceae bacterium | reverse complement strand
GAACTTGAATCCGCGCTTTTTCATGTCCTTGCTCATCGCATCGGATTCGGGTGACGACGCCTTGACCTCACTCAACGTCCGGACGTCGTTGATGATCGGCTTTCTGTCGGGAAGGAACGACAGCGTGTAGTTGTAAAAACTGCCGAACTCCTCTTGTATGGCGAGAAACATCCTTGCATTGGTGATTGTCGCTTTGATCTTCAGACGGTTTTTTACGATGCCGTCGAAATGCATCAGCCGCTCGACATCGTCGTCGGTCATCTGCGCCACACGTTCGGCATCAAAATCACAAAAAGCCTGGCGGTAGCCTTCCCGTTTTCTGAGGATGGTGATCCAGCTTAATCCTGCCTGGGCGCTCTCCAGCACAAGAAACTCGAACAGCGTCTTGTCGTCCGTGGCGAGTTTTCCCCACTCCTGATCGTGGTATTGTATGTACAGCTCGTTGGCTGTGCACCAGCCGCAGCGCCCGTCTACTATGTCCTGCATATCTTATAGTTTTTAAATTAGTTGCTTGAAACCCGATGCTCACCCCTCAATGCTTCCATCTGAGGCGGAGCGTTTATTCCCGATAAGACAGCATCTCCTCTCAAAAAGAAGTTGCCCTCACCGGATAGCGGCGAAACTACCGTTGTCGCGAAGGTAATAATAATATGTTATTCTGTTGTTCCTGCTTTGCTTTTTTATAATTGTAAGGTTTACGGCCGTAAAGATTTTGCAACGGTCATATTTTTATTACCCCATATGTCCACCTAATTCCCCATATGTCGCTGTATGTCGCATTCGCCCATGCGGGGTGTCGTATCTTTGTATTGTTGTTATTCGCGAAGCAACAGTATCAGATTGTCAGTAGTATTAATCATTAAAATTTTGTAGTTATGTCATTAAAGTATCGTATCATTTTGAGGAAGAATATGACTAAGGGCGCTCCCGAAGGGTCTAAACTTTATTACGGGCAGATACGCTCACTCGAGAAGACTTCGTTTAATAAGCTGTGCGACATGGTTTCGGACTATTGCACGGCAAAGAAAGGGGAGGTCGAACTGGTGGTGGACGGACTCATCAATGTGATGAAGAACCTTCTCGATAGTGGGAACGTGGTTCAGATGGGTGGTTTCGGCAACTTCCGCATGATAGCCGGGAGCAAGGGCGTGGCGGAGAAGAAGGACTTCGAAGTCCTGCTCTTCAAGAAGGGACGTATCGTGTTTACTCCCGGGAAGATTCTGAAGGAGATCACGACGAAACCGACGTTCATGAAACTGGAGGATAATAAGGAAAGCTCCGGCGACAACTCGGAAGAAAAACCGGGCGAGTTATAGTCGGGACCGGTTATGGCATCCCCGTAACGGGGATGTTTGACCGATCATGAGTAATCATCCTAATTCGGAGGACAATGAAACCGACAGCATTTATAAATACTTTTCTTCTCCCGGCCGTCATGGCGGGAGAAGCTTTTAATGTGAACCCGGTGGTGATACTGGCACAGGCAGCCCTCGAAAGCGGATGGGGGCAGAGCCTTCTCAGTATGCGGTATAACAACTACTTCGGGATGACAGGCTATGGCAAGGGCAACCGGTGGTGGCCGGGTACGACGGTGAAGCCGGGTAAGAGCTCGCTTGCGTTTCGCACTTATCCTGCACCCGAAGATTCGTTTATGGACTATGCCCGTCTGCTGCGCCAGGTGTATCCGCTGGCGGCCAATATGAGCGCTTTCCCGAAAGCTTTCGCCCGCGAGATCGCCTACAGTCGCTATATCAGCGAGGTCAACGGCGACGATCGCGAGGCTTACCGGCAGGCGCTTGTGAGCTTATGCAGCAGGATCGAACGCGAGACCGGCCTCGAGTCGGGTAGCAAAGCCGCTTGAGTAATTTGTATAAACAGTGATTATTAAACGATTTAAAAACATGAAGTATCTTGAAATCATCTTACAGTTTCTTATCAGTCTGGCCCGGATCATCTTCCCCCAACGGAAGAAAAACGACGACGGGCAGTGTACACCTGCTAACCCTCTGCCTGATCCTCCTCTGCCTGCTCTCCCTGTGGAAAGGCGAGACGGAGGTGACGCTGGCCGTTCTTGGGGCGATCCTTTCCCTCCTGTCGCTGAAGGAGGAGAAGACGCCGACAGCACTCTCCGGCCGTTGTCACCGGCAGCCTCCAGCAACGATCATGCCGGAAGAGAAGACCCCGGCAGGCGACAGCTTGCACTCAGAGAGACCTTCCCGAAAACCGACTGGCTCGGTATCTCGGGATATACCCTGATGCTGGCAGGCGCAGCAGCCTGCGTGCTGAAGGCGCTTTGATCGCCTGGGCTTAATTCCTGCGGTTGTCTTTGAAAAAGCGATCGACGATATCGAGTGTCTTCGGAGTCCAGAACTCCCAGCTGCCGTGGTCAGCACCCTCAAGCTTGTAGAATGTGTAGCGATAGCCGCATTCTTCGAGCTTGTCGGCCATGATGACACTCTGCTCGTAGGGAACAACATTGTCGCGGTTGCCGGTCATGATCAATATCGGAGCAGTGGTGGAGGCTTTGTCTTTGCTGACGTAGATGATAGGGCTGGCCGTCTGGACTTTGTCCGGGTTCTCCATCACGGGGATATGTCCGAAGAGCGTGCCTGTGGGACTGTTGGCCGAGATATGATCCATATAGTCGGGTGCGAATTCCTGCATGCGCAGTACGTCGGTCACCGGATAGAAAGCGACTGCGGCATTGACGGCCAGCGATGTGGTACCGTAGTCTTTCGTGTCGAGCGAGGGTTCATCCTGCGTGAGCGCTTCAAGGAGCGACATGTTGCCGCCTGATGAGTCGCCCCAGATAAAGAGGTTGGCGGTATCGACATTGTATTTTTCGGCATTCTTGCGCATAAAACGTACGGCAGTCTTCACATCCTGGATCTGTGCCGGGTAGGTGGCCGTTGTGGATGGACGATATTCGACACTGGCAATGACGTAGCCGCGTTTGCAGAACTCTGAGAGAACGGGGATTTTGGCATAGCAGTTTTGTTTGAACCAGGCAGAGCCTTGGATATAGATGATGCAGGGCAGCTTGACGCCAGCCTGGGTGTCGGGCTTGACGATCTGCAGATGCAGGTCGATATCGCTTTCATGGGCGTAGACAACATCGTGGAAATAGATGACCGACGGCGACGGGGTGAAACCGGTCAGGATGCTCATTTTCTTCGCCTGGGCTTTCGATGGAGCTATGCCCGGATGGTTCGCGTTGGTCTGTGCCTGCATGGATACGGCACATAGCAATATGAAAAGAATCCATACGGAAGCTGTCCTGCATGTGGCAGAAGTGACTTCATGTGATAGCAGTCGTTTTTTCATGGGATGATTGATTATAATTGTTTTGACAAACATATATAATAATTATCTTGCTTGCAACTGGTTCTTGGAAAAATTTGAATGCATGATGAATAAGATTTTGCTTCTGGTTTATAAATTTGAACAAAAATGACAGGAATTGTTTGGTATTTCTTTGGAACTGTTATCTTTGCTCCCAAAATAACAAAGAAAAGATATGATATTTTACTTTACCGGTACCGGAAATTCATTATGGGTGGCAAAGCGGCTGGGTGAAGTTTTTGATGAGTCGCCGGTATCCATCGCCGGGCAGTTGCAGAATCTCGAATCAAGTGGCGGGAAGCTGCCGTTCACACTGAATCCCGATGAGAAGATGTTCTTCGTATTCCCTGTTCATTCATGGGGTGTGCCGAAGCTTGTGATGCAGTTTATCAAACATATGCAGTGGAAGGGCTATAATTCGCAGCCTGTGTATATGGTCTGTACTTGTGGCGACGAGTGCGGTTATACCGATCGTATCCTGCGGAAGAGGCTTGCCCGTAAAGGAATTACGCTGACCGGGGCTTATTCGATTGTCATGCCAAACAACTACATACTGATGAAGGGCTTTAACACCGACAGCAAAGAGGTGGAGCAGCAGAAACTGGCTGCGGCGCCGGGACGCTTGCAGACAATCGTGGAAGCTATTAACAATCATATTGCGGCAGGCAGTTGCATCGTGACGGGCGACGTTGCTGATGCGACGGCGGAATCTTCTGCTAAAAAGGCTACGGCTCTTTATGCTGTGGGTACGCATCCGGTACTGAAGAGCTATATCGTCTACTGGCTGTTTGTGACTTTTGCTTTGAAACAGAATAAGTTTGAGGCCACGAAGATCTGTATCTCCTGCGGTCTGTGCGAGAAGATCTGTCCGACGAAGACGATCGTGATGGAAGAGGGGCATCCGGAGTGGGAAAGAGGCAGCTGCGTGCAGTGTACGGCCTGTATCCACCGTTGTCCGGTGCGCGCCATTGAGTACGGAGTGGAGACGTGGAAGAAGGGGCGCTATCATCATCCTGATTTGAAATAACTAAATGATAGAAATATGAAGCATGTGAAACAATTGTGGTTTGTGTTACTGGCTGTGATGATGATGGCAGGCTGCACAAGCAAGCCTGAGGGCTATGTGATTAAAGGTACTGTGGTGGGGATGACGGAAGGGAAGGTGTTCCTCAAATCGTTCCGCAACAAGATGTTCTTCGATGTGGATACGGCAGAAGTTAAGAACGGGCAGTTTACCTTTGAAGGAAAGGTCGGTCAGCCGCTTCTGTACGGACTGGAGACAGAGACGATGAGTTCGCCGCTTCAGTTCTTCCTCGAGAATGCGAAGATGGAGATCGAGATATTCAGCGACGGCGATTCGCTGCATGTGAAGGACTCGAAAATCAATGACCTCTTTCTGGGTATCGCTCAGAAGGCTACCGATGAGGGGTATAATATCGACAGTCTGGTGACAAAGTATCCTGCCTCGCCCGTGGCTGCGTTCTATCTGTATCGCTATTTTACATATCAGCTCCCGCTCGATCAGCTGAAGGCTACACGCGCCAAGCTGGCTCCGTCGCTGGCAAGTTGTCCGTACGTGACGGATCTCGATGGTATCATCCAACGGCTGGAGAATGTGCAGGTGGGGAAGGCGGCTCCCGCGTTTACGTTGCCTGACACTGCCGGTGTACCGGTCTCGTTGTCGAGCTTCAAAGGCAAGTATGTGCTCGTCGATTTCTGGGCATCATGGTGTCCGTACTGCCGCAGGGAGAATCCGAATGTGGTACGTGTGTTCAACGAGTATAAGGATAAGAACTTCACGGTGCTGGGGGTATCACTGGATAAGGACAAGGCCAAATGGATGAAGGCTATTGCCGACGATAAGCTGGCATGGACGCACGTGTCCGACCTCAAATATTGGGATTCGGAGATTCCGGCACTGTATGCGGTGCGCGGTATCCCGGCAAACGTTCTGTTGAATCCGGACGGAGTCATCATCGCACGCAATGTGATGGGTGAACAGTTGGAACAGGCACTTCAGAAAGAATTGAATAAATGAGGAAGACGGTATTTATGATGATGACCTTTCTTCTCTGCGTCAGCCTCACGGCGGCAGGGAAGAGAGGTTTTTCTTTGGCTGTGCGCGAAGCGGTGAGCAGGCAGATGCAGGCTTATCCCCAATCGACACTGGCCGATCTGTATAAGAACTTCTTTCAGGATAAATTCGGTCCGGGGCATATTATTGCCGATACCGCATCGGCAGGCAACTACCTCAGGCGCGAGATGGCTTCGTATGCGCTGGCGGAAGAGACGGCTTCGCAGTCGGCAGGGATCGTTTACGGACCGTTGATAAAAGGTGCGGCAGCCGAGCCTATGGGTTGGGAAGGACAGTTTTTCAGGGTGAACCTTTCGGTTGTCAAGTCGGGAAGGATCCCATACGATATCTTTTTTGATGCGTTCGTACGCAGTGTCAACGGCATACGACCTATTACGGTGGCCGACTGGCATAAAGAGTGGAACAATATCGAGAAGATCATCCGCTCGATGGATCTTCATCTGCCCGACTATGATATCGATAAGCAGGCCATTGAAGATCGCTTGAACAGAGGCGAATACGTCGGTGAACACAGTGACGCCTTCATAAAAGCCTACGATCCTCACTATCGCATCGTAAGCCGTGCCATCTTCGAGAAAGAACTGAAACCCTATCTCCAGGCAAGTCATCAGGTAAACCCTTGATGCCTTATATCGGTGTGCCATTGAAGACATCCCTTCGACCAAAGATGAATGCTCGCTAATCTATTTGATAAGCAGAAGCCATAGTATAAGTAAAAGTATTGTTTTAAAGAGAGCCTTATCTGATGAACGAAACCATAATAATAAAAGAAATATTGTTTCAAGGCTGGCCTCAGCTGATGAGTGTTAAACGAAAGATAAGATGCAGCGATTTAAAAAATCTGTTGTTTGAGCGCAGCGAGTTTCAGATTTTTCAGCGGAATCGATATCTGTAGTAACGAAGCAGATGCAGCCTTGATCTTTTGGTTCCTTTTCTATCAAGAGAAAAGGGATACGAACCGATTATCTTCCTGTTACTGAAGTTACAACAGGAATACTCAATGTTTTTTCCTTTAACCCATCAGATGAAACCCTCAGTGTCATCTGTCCCCCGCTCGTATTTGGTTGCAGGATAGCAAGGCAGCGTCCCAAGAAGGTTGCACAATCAGCGCTGCGGAAGCTCTCCATGTCATTGGGAGCCGCATTGCCCGAAGCCAGCAGACGACCGTCGCCTTCGACGGTAATATGCAACTTCACGACCGTTGTCGGTACCACATTATCTTCGGCATCAACCACGCGGATGTGTACGTATGCCAGATCGTCCGCGTTGTTTGTCACACTGTTTTTCTCAGCGTAAAGCTCAATATGATCGGGAGCACCCGCTGTCTGAAGCACACGGTTGGCGATCTCCCGGCCTTTTTTCACAGCCACGGCACGCAGCTCGCCCGGCGCATATGGAACGGCGAAGGTGGCGGTAAGCTTCTCGTCAGGTTTTTCGGTGGCTATAAGCTCATTATTGAGGTACAGACGCACGGAGTCGCAGTCGGTATACGCATGGATCGTCAGCATCTTGCCTTCAT
>JAQWCI010000130.1 GCA_028706005.1 Lachnospiraceae bacterium | reverse complement strand
CAAATTGGGTATGGAACAAAGAAACAGCTGACCAAAAAATCCGTGAGGTTATTCTTGAATATCGCATTATTGTGGAGAGCAATAAGGTCAATCCTCGTGCTCTTACATTTGATAACGCCGTGCAAGAATGGTGTACAAAGTGCAAGACAATCAGAATGTCATATTTGTGTGCAGAAAACTACTGGAATGACCTAAAAGGTTTCATGAGCCAGTTGTATAACATCAAGAAATCTGGTTCTTTGCCTGAATCTCAGCGCGAGAATTTCTTAAATCAACTGACTCTCCACGCAAATGACTTTGTTTCTTACTGCTCTAACCAGATTGAGATCTTTAAGCAGGCATGTTCGTTCTATTTGAGTGAGTTCACAGATGATGAGATTCGAGATCTGTATCAGGCTATCAAGGGCAATGATGTCTTCACAATGGAACGGTCGGATTATGTTAATTTGGTTAAGCAGACCGTTAAAGAATTTAAGCTTACCCGTAAATCTATGCAGCTTCGCAAGCTGTGGAGCGAAAAGACGGGCACAGAATCGCCGAAGAAGTGGTCTGAGCAATTCAAAACACCTATTCTTTGCATGGTTCCGGAGACGGAAATTGAACAGGCTCGTGCTGCATTTGATACCTTGAATCGCAACCAGCCGGACGCAGGTTCTATTGATAAGGCACTGGAATATCTGGAATCTGCTGGCTTCTATGATTCCTTAAAGGACGGAAAAGCAAGGGATGCAGCTTTTAAGCGGTGCATTATCAAAAACTATGACGTCATTCTGACGGATCTTGATGATGTAAGAGATTATTTGGTTCGTACTGTTGGATCACCGTATTCTTGGCTTGGTCTGCCTTCTGTTGAGACCAAGCTCAAAGAGATGGCACAGGCTAAATACGATGAGACAGGTTGCGATACTGCGCTTGAGAAAATAGACAGCATGGATGTTGAGGACGTAAAGCGCTACTTAAAGCAGCTGATTAGGGGAAATATGACTGTCGGCATAGAGATTATCAAGGACAACTAAGAAAGGGGGCACCATCTTGACACTTGAAAGATGTTATAGTTCGATAGACCGCTATCTTAATAGAGAAGATGAAAGTGCTCCCCGATTTGTAAATGTGGAGTCTGTAGAAGATATGGTTGCCATAGTCGATCATTATAACGTTGGGGAAAACATCTTTCTGACTGTTGAAAAATACAGTTCAGAAGATGAGAATCCCCGAATTGAAGATTTGCTAAATGATTTGGCTACTTTGCAAGGAAATATCTTTCTGACTGGATTTACTACATGTTGGAAGCTAATCGGAGCAAAAGAACTCTCTTCTCAGCTTACGGCTATTGCCCAAATGAGTGTAGAGGGTCATGTCGTTGTACTATGTTTTCAATGTCGTGACTATCTAAGCTTCAGAGATTCGCGCTTAAATCGACTGGTTTATAGCGTTGATGGTGTTGCCACGCCAAAGCCTCACATTGTTTTTGTAAACCCGATGCTTCAGGTCACAAACGAAGACCGGGTTGAAGGAATACAGAACTTGCCTGCATTTATTGAAACTACAGATGCTGATACTTTGCATGTGAAAACAAAGCATCATCCAGAGGAATATCCCTATGCACTATTTAGGATATCCGAGGAAGCGAATCCATATGATGCCTTGTGCCGTATTGATCAGTCCACCGAAGCGATGACCAAAGACATGGGTACAGATGAGCAATGGGCCTATGCTCTTACTCTCCTGCAGGAACAGGGAGATTGGGTCAACGCCATAAATCATGAGATTGGTTTGTACAGCAATCTGGAATTGTTTATCAATGCTTCACAGGACTATACCGACGCGAAGAAATGGCTATATTTCATTGCTCTTAAACGGTTTGGTGCTAAAAACGAGTGCCTCGATCTGGCGAGCCAGAAGGCACATGCTTATGAAGAACTTGTCCATTGGATTGTTCGCGGTCTTGTAGATTTAGACTGCAAATCGCCTGATTTCTGGAAGTTGTACGATTGCCGCAAGGCTTTATTAAATCAGATGGAAGTTTCTGATGATGAAGTTCTCGATTATTGCAGATATATCAAATGCAAGAAGAGGGATGCTCTGTATTATCTTACGGACTCGCACAGACTTGAGAAGGAGCTTATTCTGGAATGTATTGCCGATTATTCAGGAAGCTTCTCTTATGATGAACTTCGAAGCGTGTTGCAGCATGTTTACCCTGACCTGTATGCATACTTGATGCCGTACAAGTTCAATGCAGCTCTGCTGAACCAGTATTTCGAGGATTATAAATTCTGCAAGTTGGAAAACAGAATCACGCCGGAATTCTATAGTCTTGTCGAGGAGCAAGCTGTCAAAAGAGAGTACAATCTGCTTCTTCCTGCGCGTTCAGAAAAGATTGAATCCGTTGATATGTCTGGTGCATTTGCCTATTTCATAGATGCAATGGGCGTTGAATTTCTGGGATATATCTCGGAAAAAAGCAAGCAGAAAAAGCTTCTCCCAAAGATTACGGTTTGTCGCTCTGAGCTTCCGTCAATTACCTCACGTAACAAAGAGTTTTTAGACGTTTTTGCGGAACACAATGTTCAATGCAAGAGCATTAAGCAGATCGATGACATTAAGCACCATGGGGCGGAAAATTTCACTTTAGAAAATAGCCCATATCCGACACATCTGATTCGCGAGCTGGAAATTATTGACCATGTGCTCGATCTTATCAAGTTGGATCTGGCTAAAGGGAAGTATACCAAGGCAATTTTGGTATCCGATCACGGTGCAAGCCGCTTGGTTGTCCTGAAGAACCAGCTGATTGATGGAGAATTTGATGCCAAGGGAACCCATTGTGGTCGTGTATGTGCATACACAGAGCAAACCGGAAGTATGCCAATGATTGTACAGGCCGGCGAAAATGATGAGTACGCAGTTGTTGCTAATTATGAAAGATTCAAACCTGGACGCCTAATGGGCGTTGAGGTACATGGAGGCGCTACCTTGGAAGAGGTCACCGTGCCCATTATTGAGCTTTCATATGTGCCGGGCGATATTGAGATTATCGTGCAGACACCACTCGTGATGAGCAGCATCAGGAAGCCCCCAATCATTGAATTTTACTCTACAACCAAAATTGACAATATCGTGGTTAATGTAGGAAATACTGAATATAAAGCCAATACGACAGACGGTCACTCCTTCTCGATTGAAATGTCGAAACGAACCAGAGCAAACACATATACAGCTGACGTGTATGCAGGAGGAACTATGATTGCAACCGGGCTGGAATTTAGGGTTGAAAAAGAAGGCTTTAAATCAAATGATATATTGTAAGGGGGTGTCCTTTTGACTGAATTAGAAGAAAAGTTGGTAGAGTGCTTTGATGAGATGGCGGTGTTTAAGGATCTTCAGCAGAGCAACTTTTTCTCGGACTTAAAGCTCCCCTCCTTTTTGCGAGATTGGGTCTTAAAGAAGTTCGAAGATTCTGAGGGGCGGTTTGATATTGAGGAGATAATGGAATTTGTCCATACATTTTTGCCGAATAAAGATGAATGGACGAACATTAAGAACCGTATCATAACTGAAAATGAGCACGTAAAGATTCTTACTCGGATATCCGTCGATATAAGCATTAAAGACCAGATGGTTTCATTCTCTCTTCCGGACTTTTCATTAACCAATGCCGAAACTATAATCGAACCCGATGTTTGGGCTGAATGTAAAGATGAATTAGTCAAGGGAAATGAGATCTGGGGTGTTGTCGAATTGGGGTATCGGCTTCCGTCAACATCTCCGAAACTTCCGGGAAAAATCAAGCTGGTTAGTTTTACGGACTTTTGCCCGTACACTGTTGACTTGGATTACTATAAGGAACTTAGGGCTGAGTTTGATATTCATGAATGGATTGATATACTACTTGGCGCTATTGACTACAATGCAAGTGGATATGCTGACGAAGATCAGAAACGGGCAGTCCTTACAAGACTTCTTCCTTTTGTTGAGAAGAGGCTCAATTTGATTGAATTAGCGCCTCCTGGAACAGGAAAGTCCTATATTTTCGGTTCTATCAGCAAATATGGAAATCTGTCGGCGGGATATATGACTCGTGCAAAGCTGTTCTATGATCTGAGTAAACGTCAGCCGGGGCTTGTCTATAACAACGACTATGTAGCGTTTGATGAAGTTCATAAGCTAAGATTCCAAGACGAGAAACAGATGGGTGGTTCTCTCCAGACTTATATGGAAAACGGTAAGGTTTCCATTCCAGGTCACGATGGAACGGCTGACGCCGGAATGATTTTGCTGGGCAATATTGAAAAGAAAGACATGGATGAAACTATGCCGATGTTTGACAAACTTCCGGCGCTATTCCATGATTCTGCGATGGTCGACCGTTTTCATGGGTTTATCAAGGGGTGGGATATTCCTCCGATGACCAATGCGATGAAGATATCTGGATGGGGGCTGAACTCAGAGTATTTCTGCACGATAATGCATTTGCTGCGTGATGATCCCAGCTACAGAGTAATTGTTGATAAGCTGGTTGAAGTGCCTGGTGATGCATATATCCGCCATGTGGAAGCTGTGAAGAGAATTACTACTGCCTACTTAAAGCTCTTCTTCCCTCATGTACGCAGTGCGCAGGATGTTAATGTGCGTGAATTTACAAAGTACTGCCTTCGTCCAGCTATTGAGATGCGTAAGAATATCTGGCGGCAACTTGCCATAATGGATCCGGCCCAGTACAGAAAGGAAGACCGTGAAATGCCCGCATTCACGGTAAGGGATTTGTCTAATGAAAACTAAATGCGTGATTTGTGGCAAGGAGATCCGAGAAAAGAATGTCTTAGGAATCAACAAGAAACTGCTTGGCGAAGACATTATCAATTTTTATTGTATGGATTGCCTTGCGGATTATCTGGATGTTACAGTTGATGACCTAAATGAAAAAATCGAAGAATTCAAGGATGAGGGCTGTAAGCTTTTTGAATGAGGTGAAATAGTGAAGCGTTTTATTTATGCTGATAATGCAGCAACAACGAAACTGGATAGCGATGCTTTGAATGAGATGTTGCCATGGCTGCAGGATGAATACGGTAATGCTTCACAGCCATATACTTTTGCCCGTAAACCCAGGAAGGCTCTTTCCGAAGCGAGAACAACGATTGCAAGCTGTATCGGCGCTCAGCCGGAGGAAATTTATTTTACCTCCGGCGGCACCGAGAGCGATAACTGGGCTATCAAAGGTATGCCTCGATATGATGACCGGCGAGCAACTATTACCAGCCAGATTGAGCATCATGCGATACTACACGCCTGCGAGTCCATAGAACGGCTCGGGTATCCGGTTGCATATCTTCCCGTGGACAATGAAGGAATTGTATCTCCAGATATTCTGTCATCATTTATCACAGATGAAACGAGACTTGTGTCTGTGATGCTTGTAAATAACGAAATAGGCACCATAGAACCGATTTCTGAGCTTGCTAAAGTTGCTCATAGCCACGGTGCCGTATTCCATACAGATGCAGTGCAGGCCGTGGGACATATTGCAATAAATGTAAAGGAACTCGGCGTAGATATGCTGTCAGCTTCGGCGCATAAGTTTAACGGGCCTAAAGGCATTGGATTTATCTATATTAAGTCCGGGACAAAAATTTATCCGTATGCTGACGGTGGGGCACAGGAACATGGCATGAGAGCCGGTACAGAAAATATTGCTTCCATTGTTGGCATGGCAGCAGCATTAAAGAAGAACTGCGACCATATGGATCAGACGCAGAATAAGCTCCACCAACTTGAGGATAAATTCTTAGATGTGCTCAAATTGTCGGGAATTGATTTTATTCGTAATGGCAGCGCGAATCATATTCCGGGCAATGTAAATGTGTCTATTCGCAATGCAAGCGGAGAAATGCTACTTCACAGACTTGATCTTAAAAGTATTGCTATTTCTACAGGTTCCGCATGTGACTCAGTTAATACCCAGGTATCTCATGTGATACAGGCGATTCGGGTACCGGAAGAATATGCGCATGGCACTATCCGCATTTCTTTTGGACGAGACAACGAAGAATCCGATGCAGTTGAAATAGCAAAGGCTATTGTAGATATTTTGAAAATCAAGTAACAATGACAGGTATTGAACCGCATATTTCAAAAAATGGAGACACAACCATGAAAAAAGATGAACTACATGCAAGGGTTCTATACTTGTATCAGATATTACGTCATTATTCTGATAGTGAGCACCCTTTGACAACACAGCAAATTTTGAAAATCATGGATGAAAAGTATCACATACAGATTCACAGAGTATCTGTTCAGAATTATGTGGAAATCTTAAATTCATGCGGTATAAAAGTTAACCAACAAAGAGCTCAGGATAAATACTATTACTTAGATGATCGTACATTTGATATTCCAGAGCTAAAGCTGATGATTGATGCCGTTCAGGCATCGCACTTTATTCCGGAAGATAAAACGAATGAACTGATTGATAAACTCCTTACACTTACCAGCGACTATAATGCCGATAGACTAAGGGAAAATATTTATTTTGCCAATAAGGTCAAAGTACCAGACTCAGGTAATTATGTTATCGTCGAATCCATCAGTAAAGCTATTCATGCTGGAAAGAAAATATCATTTCAGTACTTTGAGTACGATGTTAATAAAAACAGGGTGTTGCGACACGATGGAAAGCCGTATATCATTAGCCCGTACACGATGATCTGGAATGGTGATTACTACTATGTTGTCGGGTTTTACGATGGCAGACAGGAAGTGAATGCGTTTCGCGTGGATAGAATTAATGCCTGCCCAGAAATACTGCCGGATGATATTGTCCCGATTCCGGAAGACTTTGATCCTTCTAAGGCAATACCGCACAGAAAAGTAGGCGCGATACTGCCAGAAGTGATATAATAAGACCATGGATAAACAGATGACAATGTCTGCGCTTAGTGATGAGTTGGCGCAGGTACGGACAAAGAAGAAAGA
>JAQWCI010000129.1 GCA_028706005.1 Lachnospiraceae bacterium | reverse complement strand
ATCTATGACCGCGAGAAGAAGGAAATCTTTTTCGCACGCGACCGCATAGGCAAGAAGCCACTTTACTACTGGCTCTGCGGGGACACACTTGTTTTCGCGTCTGAGCTCAAACCAATAATGCTGTGCCCGGGTTTCAAGGGGATAATAAAGAAGCAGGTGCTGTCGCGCTATCTGTATCAGCAGTGCATCGATGCGCCGGACACGATATTTGAGAACGTATACAAGCTGGAGCCGGGAGCCATCATGAAGGTTGGCCTTGAGGGTGCGGGAACACTCGCAGACAGGACGGCCGTCAGCAGATATTGGAGCGTTGCTGATGCTTATAAGCGCGGAATTGCTGCGCCGGTCACTGATTATTTTACGGCAAAACATGAGATGAAGGAGCTTCTGCGGCGTGCGACGGCAGATCGTATGATCGCCGATGTGCCGCTCGGGTCATTCCTCTCAGGCGGTTATGACTCATCGCTTATCTCGGCGATTGCGCAGGAGCATTGCAGTTCACCGCTCAAGACTTTCTCGATAGGTTTTTCCGAAAAGGAATATGATGAGGCGGTTTTTGCAGAGAAAGTAGCGCAGCATCTCGGCACCGATCACACTGAACTTTATATTGACGAGGCACAGATGTATGATCTCGTCGATTCAATTCCGGATTATTTTGATGAACCGTTTGCGGACTCTTCCGAGATTCCGACAATGCTTGTATCTATGCTCGCAAGAAAGAAGGTCACAGTAGTTCTTTCAGGTGACGGCGGCGATGAGTTTTACTGTGGATACAACATTTATAAGACCGTGGCGGAGGCACAGAAGCTTGACGGCGTCGGTGCTGCTGCACACTTTTTCGGACAGATCCCTGTGGGACATGGCAAGAATCTGGAGTCGTGTTATCCCTTTAAGGCCCGCGTTGTAGCGGCAAACCGCGACCCTGAGACCAAGACCCAGTTCGGAGCAGGAAGTTATGTGGAATCTGCACTCAGAATGGTCGCAGATAATGAAGATCACATTCCGGTAAATTTCCCGTCAGAATCAATATACGGAACAGATAACTGGCAGGTGAGAAGAATGCTCCTCGATATGGATCACTATCTGCCGGGGGATATTCTCTGCAAGGTGGATCGCGCATCGATGAAGTATTCTCTTGAGACAAGATGCCCGATACTGGACCGCGATGTTATGGAGCACTCGTTCAGGATTCCACATGAATTCAAATACATGGACGCGGCGACTGTGCAGAAGATATTGAAAGAGCAGACTGCGGCAGGCACGGCGGATGCAGCGGCAAAAGCCGGAAACGAAGGCTTTCATCTCACTGCCAACGATGCGGCAGGAGGTCAGATCAAGAAGGCAATTCTCAAGGATATCGCATACGATTATATTCCAAGAGACCTGCTTGACAGACCCAAGAAGGGCTTCGGCGTTCCGCTGGATAAATGGCTGCGCGGACCGCTTAGGGATAAGCTCACAGCATATTCAGATCATAAGTTCCTTGAAGAACAGGGACTTTTCGATGCTGACTATACATCAGCGCTCGTCGCGGATTACCTCGCAAATGGTGACGGCGGACCTGCGACAGGAGCAAACTTCTCGAAGATATGCTGGTCATTCTTTGTTTTCCAGCAGTGGTATGAAAAATACATGGAATAACCCGGAGCCGGACATCGAGCAGTACTCGCACACTAAATTATGTTATGCGTAAATCGTAACAATAATGGAGGCAGGATGTCACAACCTTCAATCGCTATTTTCATAAATGCCCTGGAAAAAGGCGGGGCTCAGAGGGTGGCCGCGAATCTCACGGACCATCTTTTTGAGGCCGGCTGGAAGGTCACGCTCGTCACACAATATAAACTTGATAACGAATATGTTTTGCTGCATGAAAAGGAGATCCCGAGAGTATTATCGGATATCACGAAGCAGGAAGAATCGCATGTTCCGGGACTTTACAGGCCAATAAATTTCAGACGCAGGTGGAAGAAGCTGCATGATATCTGGGCGGAGATAAAGCCGGATGTAATCCTTTCTTTTCTCGGGAAGAACAATATAATGACGCTCAGTACGGCGCGGGACCTTGGAATCCCGGTCGCTGTGGCTGTCCGGAGCGATCCGGCAAGAGAATACGCCGACCCGAAGCTGAGAAAGCTTGCACTTAAGCTTTTCCCGACGGCAGCAGGCGTGATTCTTCAGACGCAGGATGGAGTGAATTTCTTCCCGGAAGACATAAGACGGCGCTCAGTAGTCCTGCCCAATCCGCTCAATCCTGAGTTCATGACAGAGCCTTTCGAGGGAGAGCGTGATCACAGAATAGTGGTTGTCGGGAGAATTGATAAGAACAAGCACCAAAGCCTTGTTGTCTCGGCCTTTGAAAAGATTGCAGATGAGATCCCGGAGGATTATATACTTGAATTTTACGGGGATGGCTCAGAGAGGGAAAATCTTTCTGCGGAAGTTGCGCGTGGAAGGCTAAGTAGTCGAATCTTCTTCCGCGGAGTAGTTACAGATGTGCCGCAGAGGATCAGAAAAGCCGGACTTTTTATCCTGTCGTCAGATAAAGAGGGAATGCCGAATGCGCTTATTGAGGCGATGGCACTGGGAATCCCCTGCATCTCCACGGACTGTCCGTGCGGCGGACCGAAGGTTTTGATGAAGACAGGTGCGACGCCGTCTGAGGGCAAGGCGGAGCCTTCATCAATTGATCATGGCGACAATTCATCGAATGATCAGGGCGATAACTTGCCGAATGGTATACTTGTTCCTGTGGGTGATGCCGATGCTATGGCTGAGGCGATGAAAAAAGTTATAAACGATCCTGCGCTTGCGCGCAGACTTGGAAGAAACGCACTGAGAGTCAGAGCTGTGTACAGCCCGGAAGCTGCGTTCGCGGCGTGGGAGAAATATTTGCGGAGTATTGCACTCCGTCGTCAGGGAAAAATTTGACAAAGAAACAGGCAGGCAAAACAATTCTTTTCATATCGATTTTTCTCATCCTTGTTGTGATGCTGACATATATGCTGCGCACGAACGGTGATGTGAAGGACAGGCTCTGTGGTTTCTATGCTGAGCCGAAAGATTCGGTGGACGCGGTCATTATAGGATCGAGTCCTGTTTTCCCGTGCTATTCTTCACCTCAGATCTTCGGTGAGACAGGAATCGTGATGTACCCGATGTCGACTGACCTGCAGCGGCCGGTTGCACAGCTTTATTATGCGAAGGAAGCTATCTCGAAGCAGCACCCTGATCTCCTGATTTTCGAAGTCAGAATGTATACCGGGAACGAACATGACATGACGAACAACATGGCCAATTCGCGCGGAGCCACAGACAATCTTAAGTATTCCAAAAACCGGATCGATCTTATAAACGCTATGCTGGATGAATCGAAGATAGAGGGCGGAATCTCTGACAGCGACAAAGAGCCGTATACATATTATTTTGATATTTTCAAATATCACTCGAACTGGCGCTCGCTCTCACGGCCAAAACAGTGGCTTGATGCACTTTTCAGTTACCCTGATCCGCAGAAGGGTTTCTTCATAACTGATGATGTTGCCCCGATGGAACTGACTGACTGGTCGGACGTAGATGAGTCCACACCGATCCCTGATCCGCAGGACGAATATCTCACGGAACTCCTTGATTACCTCAATGAAGAGGGGCAGGATGCGCTTTTTATCCTCACTCCATTTGACGAGACAAAGGAACAGGCGGAGATGTTCAACTATATGCAGGAGCGCATAGAGGAGAGCGGTTTCACGTATCTTGATATGAATGATCACATTGATGAGATCGGATTCGACCCTTCAACAGATTTCAAGGATTACGGGGTGCACACAAATGCTTCCGGTTCAGAGAAGGTCACGAGCTGGTTCGAGCAGTACCTTGTTGATAATTATGACCTCAAAGATCACCGCGGTGAGAGCCATTATGATTCATGGCAGGAAGCATATGAACAATGGCAGGTGAATCAGCAGGATGCGATGGCAGTAATTGAGGATCACGTTGCTAACGGCACATATGCCGCGAAGACAGATGAAGCGCAGGACGAAGAATAATGTGTGGAATAGCAGGACTCATTCATTACGGCAAAACAAGTGAGCAGGCGCTCAGAAATATGGACAGGATGCGGGCAAGGATGGTGCACCGCGGGCCTGATGACGGCGGCACGTGGATTTCCCCGGATGGCGGGGTGGTGCTTGGTCATCAGCGTCTTTCCATTGTTGACCTTTCTGAGTGTGGTGCGCAGCCAATGCACTCTCATTCCGGCCGCTATTCGATCGTCTATAACGGTGAAGTCTATAACTACGGTGAGATCAGAGACAAATTACTTGCAGATAAATATGTGACGGAATTCCGCGGCACATCCGATACAGAAGTGTTGCTGGAAGCCTTTGAATACTATGGATTGAGAGAGACTCTCAGGCTTTGCAGAGGAATGTTTGCGGCCTGTCTCTATGATGAGCAGGAGAAGACACTGACACTCATGAGAGACCGCCTCGGGGAGAAACCGCTGTATTACGGTTTTGCAGAAGAGGATGGGAAAAAGGCAGACGAGTCGTCGCCGTTTGTTTTTGCGTCTGATCCTGGCAGCATAGCGGCGATTGAAGGATTCTCGAATTCGATTGATAAAAGAGTTTTGCCTTTTTATTTCGAGCGCGGATATATTCCGGCGCCGTATTCGATATACAGGAATATTTATAAGCTTCTGCCGGGCACGATCATGACGGTGAAGATAACGGATGACGGCGTCAGCGTCGGAGAGCCGTCAGAATTCTGGTCACTTACGGATGTGGCGACAAAGGGACAGTCTCAAAGCGGCCTGTTCAAAGGCACAAGAACTGAGGCTGCGGATGAGCTGGAAAGGCTCATCGGAGACTCGATTAAAGGTCAGATGGAAGCTGATGTTCCGGTCGGCGCGTTCCTGTCAGCCGGGATAGACAGCAGCACTGTTGTCTCGCTCATGCAGCAGGAGATGGGCAGCAGGAAGGTGCGGACGTTCACGATAGGAATGGAGAACCGCGAGTACAACGAGGCTGACTATGCATCTGAAATAGCGGCGCACCTGGGCACTGATCACACTGAGCTCTACATTTCGGACAAAGAGGCAAAGGATGTGATACCGCTCCTGCCTTCGATGTTCGCAGAGCCGTTCGCTGATTCGTCGCAGATTCCGACATACCTTGTGAGCCGTATGACGCGCGAACACGTGACTGTTTCGCTCAGCGGGGACGCCGGGGATGAACTTTTCGCAGGGTACAATTCATATCTCTGGGCTGCGGAGAAGTGGAATAAGGTAAAACATATTCCTTTGAAATTCAGAGCTCCCTTTGAGAAAACCATGATGGCCCGCGGCAGTGGGGATGAAGAAAATGCAAGACTGTGGCGCGGGAGAGGACTTCTCCTCGGAGCATGTGATCCGATAGATGTGCAGGATATGAATTACCACATGGATTCGCTGGTGGAAAAAATCGCTCTTCCGCCTGGCGTCAGTGAGGATTTAGTCTTTGCCTCTCGCAGCTGTGGCTCAGGGCTTGACATACCTGCATCAGAAATCAGCGAGGATGTGACAGGTGAGACTTATCACGACCTTATGCTTGAGGACATGATGCTCTATCTGCCTGATGATATTCTTGCCAAAGTAGACAGGACTTCTATGGCCGTGTCGCTTGAGACAAGAGTCCCGCTCCTTGACAGGGATGTCGTGGAGTTCGCATGGACACTGCCTGTGGAATACCTTCGCGGAACTGATGATAAAGGCGCTCCGGAGGGCAAGCAGATCCTAAGGGATGTCCTCTACAGGCATGTTCCGAAAGAAATGATGACGAGACCAAAGAAAGGTTTCTCTGTGCCTGTAAAGAAATGGCTTAAAGAACCGGAATTAAGAAGCTGGGCGGAAGATCTGCTCTCGGGTGAGCGGATCGCGAAGCAGGGGCTCCTTGATCCGGATGTTGTAAAGAAGATATGGGACGATTACATCACGAAGGATGTGTGGCGTCCGGCGATATGGTATTTGCTGATGTTCGAAGCATGGCTTGATAAGAGTGAAAGGTTATGCTGATGCATATACATGACTCTCGAAGAGATTCGGTTTTTCACTCATCAGGTTTGTAATGAGGCAACAGAATTGTCGCATTTGAGCACAAACCTGAGTTGCAATATCAGAATAATGTGATTATGTGATCAGTTGGAGGAGCGCATGGTAGTCATCAGACTTTCCGGCGGACTCGGAAATCAGATGTTTCAATACGCGTTTTACTTAAAGCTTCGCGCCCTCGGGCGGGAGGCTTGTTTTGACGATATCAGCGGATATGAGCATCAGGCAGAAACAGGTGTCGTTCGCCCGGTGCAGCTTTCAGTCTTCGGAATCGATTATCCCAAGTGCGATATGAATGAAGTTGTGCGACTGCGTGATGCTGATATGGCTTTTTCGTCCCGTGTGAGAAGGAAGCTGACCGGCAGAAAATCGCTCGAGATAAGCGACAGAGACTTCGTATTCGATCCAGGGATGCTCGATAAAAATGAGGCATATTTCACTGGATGCTTTCAGAGCCCTGAATATTTCGCAGGTATAGAAGACAAGGTCAGAGCGGTTTTTACATTCCCTGACAACATGCCGGGTCTTACAGACGAGATCCGTGCGATGGCAGCGAGGATGGAGACTGAAAAATCCGTTTCAGTTCATATGCGCTTCGGTGATTATCTGGCAAAACAAGAGACTTACGGCGGAATCTGTACTACCGGATATTATCATAGTGCAATGAGGCTGTTTGCAGATGAAACAGATGCGGATTTCAGTGGACATTCAGATACGAACTCAGGCACAGATTCAAGTCAGGACCTACAGCCGATAGAACAAAAGGTGCATTTCTATATTTTTTCTAATGATACATTGAGAGCACAGCAAACAATTGACAGCTTAAATCTGCCAGACAATATCAGTGTGGTGATGATGAAGGATCGAAGCGAGGATGAAGGTTATCTTGACCTTT
>JAQWCI010000128.1 GCA_028706005.1 Lachnospiraceae bacterium | reverse complement strand
GCAGAAGAACCTGATGCAATAGTAGAAGAAGTCAATGAGGAACAGGCAGCTCCGGAAGAATCGGTCATAGTTGAAGAAAATCCAGCATCAGATGATACAGGAGAAACTGTCTCAGAGAGTATTGCAGAGACAGAAACAGTTGACGGAAGCGAAAGCTACTCATTCGATGTATCAGGAATAACCGCACCTGCTCCATCAACCACATCCACGCTTACATATGACATTAATGGCGGAACCCTGGTGTCAGAGTTCGGACCTAAAACATCACGCGATTACAGTAACGGAACCAAAGTTAAGCTGTATGACTGCTTCCAAAGTATTGCAGATGCAGCGGCAGGATCAAATCAGGGACCGATATGGGCAAAGGAAGGATATACATTTAAAGGCTGGAACACTAAAGCTGATGAAAGTGGGACTTCTTATGCGGCAGGCAGCACGCTTACTATCAATGCAGACACTACCCTCTATGCAATATGGGAGAGCAATACACCTACTGAATATAAACTCACATATAATGCAAACGAAGGAACAGAACTCCTTATCGATGCGAAGAAGGAATGGAAGTTCGCAAAGGGAACTAAGGAAACAGTGGCAGCCTGCGACAGTGATCCTGAAGTGCTTTCAGTGGCAATAGGATTAAGTGGCGGCAAAGGATTCCTCTGGGAAAAGAGCGGATACACATTCAAGTATTGGAATACAAAAGCGGACGGGACCGGCACCACTTACTATATCGGTGACGACCTGACAATGAATGCAGACACCACTCTCTACGCAATCTGGGACAAGAATGCACAGGATGCAAAGCCAATAGAACCAGGCACTGGAGATAACAATAATAACGAGGGCAATAACAACAATAACAATGGGGGTAACAATAATAACGGCGGTGGCAATAATAATGGTGGCAACACTGATACAGGAACAGGAACAGGAACAGGCACGACAGGCACGGGAACCGGTACAGGAACAGGTTCTACACCCGATACAGATGAAGGCGGCATAGGTGGCGGAACTCCGGAAGCATCTGTGATACAGCCAATAAATGATAACAATGGAAATCCGGGAAACAATGCAGCCAATCAGAATCATAACAATAATACAGGAAACGCAGGCGGAACACCTGTGACAGAAACTGTTGTAGCAGCAGCCGGACAGGGAACTGACAACGGAGCAGGTGAAACAGACGATGAAACTGCAGTAGGAATCAGCATTACTTCTGAAGATGCAATAGGAGAAGAAACAGGTGTCCAGAATGGAATCAAATTCGCAGCAGATGGCGAAAAAGACGGCGAGGATCTCGAACAGCCTGAATACGGCGCAACTGTTAAGGATAACTGTATACTTCACTGGATACTCCTGTTACTGGCAATCGTAATGTTCATAATCACTCTGATTAAGCGCAGGAACAACAAGAAAGAATATGACGATGCAATGGACAAGATTCAGAATGAAAGAATGGGGGTAGAATAAATGCTTAACGGATGTTCATTAGGATTTTGTTACTGGGATCTTCCTGCGGCTATATTATTGGCAGCAGTTGGAATAGTCTTTGTTGTTCAGCAGCGCAGGCATAAGAAAAAGATGAAAGAGCTCGAGGAAAGCGAACAGGAATCGTGATTTATAAATGAATATAGGCATTGAAATATGCACGTACGCATAAAATTAAGCTTAAAAATATGCATACGTGCATATTTTTAAGCGTTAAGGGATTTGTACATATATAAACGCGACCACCGTTTCCGGGGATCGCGATTGTTTTAGGGAGGGAGCTGCGAGTTGTCACTCGCAGCTCATTGTATGAAAAAGAAGTTATCAATTTTTGCTATCAGGTGTTTGCTGTCATCTGATATTTATTATGATAAAGGCAGTCTGTGTTCAGAGTGTGAAAACTATTTTATGATATTGTGACCACGCGGTTAACATTCCGTGAGCGAAGTTAACGCGAAGTAATCTTGAGAATATAGTTCATGGCATGATTAAGTGGCCTGAAGAGTGCGAGGCAGAGCGTGAAATTTGCGATGCAGTGGATGATATCGTAGGGAATACCTGCCACCCACCATGTGAAAGCCATATTGATGCCGCCGATAAAAAGATATGGGATAGAGCAGAATGCGCCGAAGAACAGGCCATAAAGGCCTGAGAGGATAGAGAAGAACCAGACAGAGGTCTTCCTGCGGTTCAGCCATACAATCAGGACAAGAGCTGGCCACATGTAAAGGTACATTATGACCCAGGTCTGAAAACCGAAGAAAGCTGTTTCAATTGCTGTAAAAGCAAATGTCGCCGCAATGGTCCTTAGCCCGAAGTGCAGTGTGAAGATGATTAGGAGCAGGGTCACGAGCTCGACATTGGGAAGAAAATCCAGGGCATGTTTACCCGCCTCGAGAAGTGCAGTCATCATGCCGAGTTCTGCTATATCAATAATAGACCAGCCGCCTGATGTACGGCCTGGTCTATAGTTTGTATCACCGACTCTTGAATCGGCTATTTCATATGCATCGTTTTCACTGCTCTTATGTTTACTGTGCTTTTTCATAGACAAGTTCAAAATCATCTCCATCACTGACGGGCTGACTGTCTGCCCCGTATTGACCGTATTCGCCGTTGACCATGATTGACCAGTATGCGCCGTCAGTGTCATAATCGGCAGTCACACCGTTTACTGCCATGATAAACAGCCCATATTCACTTTCACTTCCATCATAAGTAAAATCCCCCTCGGCAACAAGCTCGTCCATTATGCCACTCAGGTATTCGGAATCTGTTTTGCCGGAATAAGCGTTCTGCGCTCCTGCGTCATCAACGACTTCGAGAGTATATGACTTTGTGCCCTCGCCGGCTCTTGGCCTGAACCTGTTATATACAAGCGCAAACGAAACTATGAGTGCGGCTGTAAGAACAATGCCGATAAGGGCTTTAGTACTTTTCTTCATAATGTATCCTCCAAAATCTGTTTATTTACAACGTGCTTGTTGATTATACAGCATGCGCGCTATCAAGTCCTGCATATTATGCGAATCCACAGACTGCAATAAGCAAATTGCAGGCATCTGCCACAGAAACATTGCGTTCATTACTAAAAAATCACATTACATTACAAAACGCGCTCTAAAGGCACAGATGATTTTAGAATATAAACAGTTTATGGCAGTTCTGCAATAAATGGCTCTGAATGTGCTTACTTTGATTCATGGGGAGCAGCAACTTCCCGGGGGACCACTGCGCTGTATATTGTCTGTCAACAGGCAAGTGCGCTCCACGCACAACTTCCCCTATGGTGCAGTGGTTGCCCGGAAAGCTGCTGATCCAAAAATATCGCAATTCTTCATTTTGCTATTGCATTACTTGAAGGAAAAAGGTAGAATACCTGTAGAAAAGTAAATATTAGCACAGCCGGAGAAATCCGGTGCCGCAAAGCTAGAGGGCCTTAAATGGCAGCCAGTTGCAGATGATTATTGAAGCAGACTGTGCATACGGCAGTTTGCTTTTCTTGTTATATAAGACAATTTGACAACAGCATACGACATACACCTTGTGGATGTCGTTACTCCCTTGAAAAATAAATATCAGCACAACCGGAGGAATCCGGCGTCGCAAAGCTATAGAGCCTTTAAAGGCAGCCAGTTGCAGATTACTTTTGAAGCAGACTGTGCACCGGGCGGTTTGCTTCTTTTCTTTAAGAAGAAAACTCCTGATGACACAGGACATGCCTCGATCGACCCATAGCTATATACAGGAGGCATGTTATGAAGAACGTATATACAATGGGTCAGGCACAGGAACTTAATACAGAGAACAATCAGAAATCAGTAAGATTTCTCCTTGCAGCTCTTATGCTCATTGTTTCTTTCATAATTCTCCCTTCAGTTGCATCAGCTCACACTCTTTCAAACAGCAGCTACAGAGATGTAAGCGGAACCACAATAAAGCTTTCACCGGCAACAGACGCAGCAACAGAGTCAGAGACCATAGCACAGTATTCACAGCTTCCTTCAAATGTACAGAGCAAACTTGCATCAGAGAATTTCGCAATATACATTCAGTCATCATCTGAGAACGGCGGACTTCTGATGGGCGGCACAGCAGCAGGACAGTGCCTCGGAAACAGCTACCTCGTTTATACACAGGGCGCTTCAAAGTGGACAGAGAAGAGCAACAACGGATACATCGATGTTCTCAATGATTACAACGACAACGGCGAAGTAATGTTCCACGAAGTCGGACATTTCATTGATTACGAATCAAACGGCGGATATGGCAAAACATACAGCTACTACAACGCATCAAGCTCAGCGCAGTGGCAGGAACTGTATTCAAGATATCAGGGTGTTCTCGCAGGATATTCAGCACAGTCTTCAGCAAACCTTTACAACACAGCGGAAGCTTTTGCAGAATCATATGCGATCTACATGTGCTCTCCGAGCTGGATGGCTCAGAATTGCCCGGAAATCGCAACTTATATCCAGACAGTAGTAAGCACAATGTAATTCAGAAAGGTTATACAACGAGCTCTGCAAAGAGCTTTTAGTTCCCCTCTCGAGGCCCGGCGAAAGCCGGGCCTTAAATAATGCACTGAAACTGATTGGAAATGAAACAAAACTGGTCGAAAACAGAAGGAATGTGCGCTGATAAAGTGGACACAAAACGCAGTAAAAGCTATCATGAATCTACACGGCTCTGCACCGTAAAAGTATATCAAAGGAAAACAATCAAATGTCCAAGCTTATTACCAGAAAATCCAGAAGCGGTTTTTATCATGACCTGTTCGTTCTTGTACTTCCCATAGTGATCCAGAACCTTATTTCATCCTGTGTCAGTCTGGCCGATGTCGTAATGCTCGGACAGGTGAATCAGACTGCTCTTTCAGCTTCATCACTGGCAGGACAGGTTCAGTTCCTGCTGAACATACTTTATTTTGGTCTGAACTCTGCACTTGTTATTCTGGCATCGCAATACTGGGGCAAGGGCGACCGCAAAACAATTTCCAAGATCCTGGGAATAGGACTTATCATCTCAATGATTGCATCGACAGCTGCCGCCGTTCTTGCAATAGCCTGTCCGACTGCGGTAATGCATATATGGACAAATGATCCGGAACTGATAAAGTCAGGAGCAGAGTACCTTCGCTTCGTATCGGTTTCTTATCTGTGCATGGGTATCTCCCAGATGTATCTGTCCATAATGAAGAGTTGCGAACGTGTAAAACTTTCAACAGCGGTTTCAACAGTGGCGCTTGTTTCCAACGTGATTCTTAATGCCATTCTTATCTTCGGTCTCTTCGGAGCACCAAAGATGGGACTTGCAGGCGCGGCTATAGCAACTTCTATTGCAAGAGCGATCGAACTCGCTATCTGCATAGTACATTTCATGAAGCAGAGTCTTATTCCAAAGAGCATCAGGAACATGTTTACAATACCGAAGACACTGCTTTCTGACTTTGCACATTACTCTCTTCCGGCGCTCGTCAATGATGCCATGTGGGGGCTCGCCTTTAATATGAACTCCATTATCATGGGTCATCTTGGGTCAGATATAGTCGCTGCAAACTCTGTAGTCACAACAGTCAGAGATCTCTGTACAACGCTCGGATTCAGCATTTCCGCCGCATCCTCAATACTCATTGGCAAGGAACTCGGTGAGAACAAAATGGGTGAGGCGAGGAAAGACTCATCCTCGATAATGTTCGTGTCCTTTATCTCGAGTGTTGCGGCAGGGCTTGTAATATTTGTTTTGACACCGGTAATTCCTGGAATGGTGGCGATATCGGATACAGCGGCAGGATATCTTAAAGTGATGCTGTATATAAATGTCTTCTATCAGGGCGGACAGATAATTAACACAGTACTGATAGCATCGCTTTTCAGAGCGGGCGGTCAATCGCGGTATGGGATGATCCTCGACATAATCTGTATGTGGTGCTGGGCGGTGCCTGCGGGACTGATAAGTGCTTTTGTGCTGAAACTGCCGCCACTTGCAGTGTATGCGATAATGTGTACAGATGAATTTGTAAAACTTCCATTTGCTCTTCATCATTATAAGAGCGGAACATGGCTCAAGAATCTGACAAGAAGTTATTAGCCTTCAGGAAAACATTTTTGCATCAGGTGTCTTTGCCCGTCCTTTTTTGAAAGTGCGTCGTATATATATGTGAAAACAAATTGGCGCATACAATAAACAAGGCAAGGATGCCTGAGAATTGCGGGGTTAATTATATGGATCTTGAAAACAAAATCAGAAAAACATTTGACTATCAGCGGTTTTCGCCGAATAAACACCTGGCCAGACTGATATCTGAAACAAATATGAGATACGGGCTGTCCGGTGAGGATACTGAGATAAATGATGATGACTTGCTGGGTGTTTCAGCAGCAGGAGACCAGAGTTTATTAAAATCAAAGGAGAGAAAAGGAACAACTGAATGAGTCCTGTTCAGTATATAAATGCATCATTTCAGATTTGGGGCTGTGTCCTGACTGCAATAGTAATGATCTGTATTGCAGTGGGCAGGAATCATCACAGCCGTGAATACAAAATATACAGGCGGATGCTGATATACAATATGGGCGCAATGCTTTTCGATGTATTTGCCCTGTTGTTCCGCGGACACTTGGGTATTCTGCCATCAGTCGGGGTCAGAGTATCCAATTTTGTTGCATTTTCATGTAATTATCTGATTCTTACTGCATTTCTAAAGTATCTCACTGGCTTTATCAGTACAAAACAGCTTAATCAAACGACGCCCGCAAACAAGCGAAATGTTGCGGAACTGCCGTTTATGATAGTGAGGCTTGTGCTTGAACTGGCACTTATCATACTCGTCATCAATCTTTTCTATCCTTTTATTTATTCAATTGACAGCAACAATATATATCATCGTGAACCATATTTCTGGCTTTCGCTTGTCCCGGGAGCAATAGGAATCACAGTTGCGGCTAATATGCTCATATATTACAGGCAAATATTTTGAAAGACAGGAATACA
>JAQWCI010000127.1 GCA_028706005.1 Lachnospiraceae bacterium | reverse complement strand
TCCTTAAGATAATGAAATCCTGCGAGGTGAGGAAATTCAGATGCACTAAAGGTGATGTTGATTTGGTAAAGATTTTTCTTATAGCCATAAGTGATTTGATATTCATAATCGCACAGAGAGTTCCATTTGTTTTATTCTCTTATTTAAAGTCCTTGTATCTCTCGCATTTCTAAGCAATAACTGATAAAGCCCATCTGAATATACATCCACATAAGTTGAGGTCAATTTTCCAGCAACACGCTTTCTTATATAAAGATACTTTTGACACCTACATCATTTGTATTAATTCATTCATAGTACTCCTCCTTAGGGAACTATATATAATTATCATACTTAAAAGTTCCCTAAATTTCAAATAAATAGGGAACTTCTTGATTCTATCCACTCAACAAAGTTCCCTAATTACAGAGAGTCGGTGTCAGGCAGTGCGTCCAGCTAAGGGCGAATAATCCGATGGGTGGAAATCCCATCAAGTAAGCCACTAACCACGGCACTTGAAACGCTAGTATAGAACAACAATGTGCAAAGTAGTTTTTGCGCGATTTGGATACTATTAAAAGCGAAATAATCAATAGCAAATGATTTCAGATGGTTGTGCTGCAAAATTTATTTTATGCCAACAGAAAATCAGTCAGCTTTTCAATTTTTATGCCGTCCTGCGTGATGGGATTGTCACAGCTTCCGGCAATGACAACCTTCTCATAGTTGTCCCGAATCATTCGTAGGGACGCAAGTTCCCGTTCCCGGGTGATGGGCTCATTCATGGATTCGGTGACCTGAATATATTTTTTCACCTCAGCATTTGTGGCGATAAAGTCGATTTCTTTGTCACCAACCTTGCCGATGGCAACATCGTAACCTCGGCGCAACAATTCAAAGTAGACAATGTTCTCAATGGCATGGCCAGTATCTATGTCACGGAATCCCAGCAGGTAATTTCTCAGACCAATGTCCACAATATAATACTTGCCTAGCGTGCGCAGATATTCCTTGCCCTTAATGTCAAATCGCTTGATCTCATAGAATACATAAGACTCCAGCAAGGCACCCACATAGGCTTGAATGGTGTGAACAGACGGATTTCCTTTTCGGTTCTCCTCCAATAGATTTTCATTCACCAAAGTATTGCTGATGGAAGTGATGGAGGTACTGTTGCCAATGTTGTCAGCGAGGAACATAATGATTTTTCGTAGAAGGTTCGGGTCGGTGATCTGCCGCTGACCGCGGCGGCGGTTGCGCTCCAAAATATCCCGTACCACAACGGTGGAATAGATACCGTCCAAAAGTGTCAGGGCTTTGTCTGTATTCAGACCCACATCTGCGATGCCGGGCATACCGCCAAAACGCAGGTAAGCCTCCAGTAACTCCTGCGGCTCGTAGCTTTCCCCATCGGCGTCAATGATTTTCTTCCGCAGGCCGCCCACGGGACTTTTGCGCTCCTGCACAGTGTAGCCGTGAAAATCCAAAAACTCGTGGAAGGAAAGCGGCAGCATTTTGATCTCTACGCTTCGCCCTGCTAAATAGGTGGCATACTCGGAGGAAAGGAGGTATGCGTTGGAGCCTGTTACATAAATATCGCAATCGAAGTCCACTCGAAAGGAATTGACGGCATCCTGCCAATGGTCGATGCGCTGAAGCTCGTCGAAAAACAGATAGACTCGTTTACCCTTTGGCAAACGCTCTTTCACATACCGATAGAGCTCTTCAGCTGACAATTGGCGAAAATCCATGGACTCAAAATTCATTTCGATAATCTGCTCGTCTGTCACGCCGGTTTGGCGCAGATGACGAGACATCAACTTCAACAGGCTGGATTTTCCGCAGCGACGGATGCCCGTGATGATTTTCACCGGCTCGGTGTCCTGAAATGCGATCAGGCGATTCAAATATAAGTCGCGGCTGTGCAGCGTATTCGTCTCTTTTTGCATAGTGCTCACCTCTGTAATTAGCATAGCACAAAAAAAAGTAAATATAAAGTTTGTGCCATTAAAGGCACAAACTTTTATGAAACTTGCCGCTTATGCTGCTTTTTGATAGTGCCACGAAATGCGTGGTAAACAGACTAGGCCAAACGGTTAAACGGTGTAGACGTGTTACTGACTTCTACGCGGCTTTTCCACATCAATCACGGTGTCAGGCAGTGCGTCCAGCTAAGGGCGAATAATCCGATGGGTGGAAATCCCATCAAGTAAGCCGCTAACCACGGCACTTGAAGTGAGTTTTGGGTACACAGCGCTGACGGTGGGTTTCAATTGCGATACGGCAACTGCGGCATCTTCGCTGGCTGCCGTTTTATGTTCGTAAAATTGGTATTTTGCGAATAGTCTTTAGCAAGGGTTAACGAAGATGGATTTCGGGTTAAATGAGCCAGAAAGAGTATTCAGAGAATACAGGGATCTCTCAGAGTTCGATCATTACCCATTGGGTAAAGGCAGAAGTTAAGTCTTGTCGGAGAATTGATTGTTGACTATAATAAAGCAAATGGAAGAAAGAAGACCACTAATAAGCATATATTATTCTACGGTATAATTATTAATTGCCAGGATGATTGAAACGAGGGATATAAAATGTCAAATGCAATTCAAGAATCGCTGATGTCGTATGTCAGTAATATTGAAAAAATATATGGCGAGAAATTGAGAGCAGTTATTCTTTACGGATCGTATGCCAGGGGCGACAATACTATTGATTCCGATATTGACATCATGATTCTTCTTGATATGGAGGAAATTGATATAAAGAAATATCGTCATGAACTGTCTGATATGACATATGATTATAATATGGAGCATGATCTTGATATAAAGCCAATAGCTAAAAGCCAAGAACTCTTCAATAAGTGGAATAATTGTTATCCATTTTATAAGAATATCAAGAGTGAGGGGATTTCATTGTATGCAGCCTGAAAATGTAGGAAATAATGCGGATCTTGCAAAATATCGTATGGAAAGAGCAAATGAAGATCTACACGCAGCAGAAGTACTTGTCAATGCGAGAGAATATCGTAGTGCCAACAATAGAGCTTATTATGCTGTTTTTCATGCAATCCTGGCTGTTCATGCACTCAATGGCGAGAGTTACCGCCGACATAAAGACGCTATTTGGAGACTGTGGCCAGACTTTCTGAGATGGCGGGTATGATACATTTAGTGGATGATCCGGGATTGGCAACGCAGGGGGTATAGGAAAATGCATTTTCTAAAGCATGATTATTTCCTGGCATACCGCATTAAATGGCAATATGGCAGTAATAGACAATGTTTTTCATGATTTTCAAGATTCAGACAATGTCATTAAAGACCGTTTGTAACAATTTACGATGGCTGGTGGCGATATAGCTTCCGGCTTTCTTTATGCACAAAACTGTGAGGTGAGCGGAAATGCCAATGAAATCAAGGGGGTGCGTCTACTCGACCTACTAGTAATGTAATTTAGCATGTAATTTAGTGAGAATATAAAGTCTTCCTGTTTTCCTGGTTTGTCACTGCTTTTTCCTGGCACCGTATCTGTTAGTATAAGATCAACAAATATCCCGGAGAGAGACCAAAGCCAGGCATAAAGCATAATATAATGAATAATGATGTTGCAAAATGCAGGTCAGTAATAACAATTCTGAATGAGCAGGGAATGAGTCGGAAAGATTTTCCTATGCAGGATATGAAGAACGGGGGCAATTACGGCAAATATTGTAGAGCTCAGATGCTTTTTAGCCACTGCGTAAATACGCATTTTTCGAAAATGATCCAATGGGCTTGTCATGAGTTCTAACCAATAGTAAAATAAGTTCAATATTTAATGGACTATAAATTGAACTTAATAACTGCGAACACCAGGTGGTATGAGTGGAGAGAATATGCATTACATAACAAGGGAACTTGAACGAAAGTTTATGAGCATGAATTCTGTATTTAAGGCAATAATGCTGACAGGAGCCAGGCAGGTGGGGAAGTCTACCATGCTCAGGAAACTTGCGGAGAACGAACAAAGAACTTATGTTACTCTGGATAATTCGCGGGACAGGGAACTGGCCCAGAGTGATCCTAAGCTGTTCTTCCAGACATACAAGCCTCCAGTACTTATTGATGAAGTGCAGAAGGCTCCTTCTTTATTTGAAACAATAAAGATAATGTGTGATGAAACAGATGAGAAGGGTCTTTTCTGGTTGACTGGATCTGAAAGCAGGAAACTGCTCAGGGAGGCGGGTGAATCACTGGCCGGCAGGATCTGTATTCTCAAAATGTACGGCCTGTCACAGCGAGAGAAACTCGGATTATGTGGCATGGGAAACATTTGTTTTGACTTGAGTTCTTTGACTGAAAGACAGAAGAAGTTTCCAGCAAACAATATCAGGGAGGTCTTTGAGCATATTTGGTGTGGAGGAATGCCAGGAACTATTGGGATGAATACGGAGCAACGAAATGCCTGGTATGAATCGTACATTGATACTTATCTGATGCGCGATGCCGTGGATGATAATGGAATTGTGGATACGGAGGGGTTCAGAAAGGCGCTACGCTCATGTGCTTCATTTGCAGGTAACCTTGTGAACTATTCAGATATAGCTTCCGCAGCAGGAGTTTCAGTGGTGACGGCCAAGAGCTGGGTCAAGGTGCTGCAGACGATGGGAATTGTTTTTCTTCTGGAGCCGTATTCAAATAATGAACTTAAGAGAATGGTGAAAACGCCAAAACTGTATTTCTGCGATACAGGACTTTGTGCGTATTTGTCTATGTGGCCTTGCAGCGATACGCTGATGAACGGTGCGGCAAGCGGTCATTATTATGAGAATTATGTGGTCGGAGAATTGATGCGGGGATATGCGTATTCTTCTGATGTTGTGAACATGACTTTTTACCGTGATACTAATCAGCATGAAATCAATCTCGTTATCGAAGAGGCGGGAGAACTGCATCCACTGGAGATCAGGAAGTCGTCTAATCCTGATAAAAGCGCGGTCAGGGCATTCAATCTACTGGCGAAGAGTTCAATGAAAATTGGATCAGGCGGGATAGTATGCATGACAGACAGACCTTTTCCAATTGACGGGAAGAATGCTTATATTCCAGGGAATATCATTTAAACGTTGGTGAGGACGTCGTTACTGTTCAAAGGCAATCAGACATTGCCTGTGAACTGCAACGTCAAATCGCATAAACGAATTATTAAATATTTATAAAGCTGTTTGCTATGAATAATGTCGTGTTAAAATGCAGATAAATATCAACAAGTGGTGAGGCGTGAGCATGACAGTAAGTGAGAAAATATTTGAACTGCTGAATGAGCGGGAAATGAGTCAGAAAGAGTTTTCTGAGAAGACAGGGATTTCTCAGAGCTCGATCAGTGACTGGAAGAGGAAGAAGACAAATCCGGTATCTGAGAAGATCATGATAATATGTGAAGCCTTAAGTGTGACATCGGAGGAGCTGCTCTCCGGAACTGAAGGCACAGGGAGCAGGAGCAATCCTTCAGACAGATATGTGATAAAGAAAGATACTGAACTGGGGCAGTTCATCACAGATTATCAGAATTTGAGCGAAAAGGACAGGAACAGGCTGAATGGCTATCTCAAGGCTATGCAGGATATGAGGAAAAAAAGTTCAAGTAACGGACGGTAATCCAGGTAATCTAAAGCTTGTGAACAAGTGATAACACGCGGTAATATAAGGCTGTTGCAGTGTGATCGTATAATATTGGTAAAAGATTTTGTAGGGGGAGCCTGTGAACAGTAATCTGATCGCTTACGGGCAGTGCGGGCATGAAAGATAATACGGGCAGGAAAACTAAGGTATATTATGATGCAAAGGGAAGGATGCATGAGCGCCGGATTATCGAAATCCACAGGCATCACCACCATCATCACCATCATCGCAGAAAGGGCACATGGAAGAAAGTACTGCTTGTTATTGGCGTAGTGATCCTCGCTTTGTGCGCGGTGACTGTTGTTGCATGGAGAGTAATGGATACAATGGGTGCAAGGACGCTCCACAACAATGCTTCAAGTTATGCACCGGACCTTTCACAGGTCAAAACATCTGAGGGCGCGAGCTCTGAAACTGCATCAGCGGAAGCAACTGCTCAGCCAGAGAACTGGCAGGCCGGGTGGGTCAGATATAATGGAAAAGTATACGAGTACAATTCCAATATAATGACGTTTCTCATCATGGGGATAGACAAAGATGGAACTGTGAGTGCGGGCAGCAGTGGAGTAGACGGCGGACAGGCCGATGGACAGTTCCTGCTTGTTTTGAATCCTGATACTAAGAAGATGCAGGTCATTGCAATAAATAGAAATACAATGACAGATGTGGATGTGTATGACGAAGATGGAAGTTTTGTCGGGACTTACAATCTTCAGATCTGTCTGGCGCACGGCTATGGGGACGGCATGCAGCTAAGCTGCGAGCGGGCTGAGAAGTCGGTGTCAGGGCTTTTCTATGACTTGCCGATAAACGGCTATATTTCACTTAACATGGGCGGAGTGGCCGGACTTGTAGATGCGGTAGGTGTGGTAACAGTGCCGCGGATCAAATACGAGAACGAAAAACTGGTCTATGGTGATGACCAGACGTTGAATGGTGAGCAGGCTTACAGTTATATCCGCACGCGCGGGGAGGATTATGACAGCGCTTCATACAGACTCGAGAAGCAGAAGGAGTTCCTGCGGGCGTTCATCGCATCTGTAAAGGCACGGGTCGTAAAGGATCCGACCGTAGCCTTAAGTCTTCTGAATGTAGCCAGCAGGTATATCGTTACAGATGTTGACACGAATGAGATCACATATCTTGCGGGAAAGATAGGAAGCTATTATTTTGACTCAAATATTTATTCGCTCAAAGGGACGACTACACCGGCGGAAGATGGAACGACCGGCCATGAAGAATTTGTCTACGATGAAGATGATCTGTACGATCTGATGATAAAGATCTTCTATAAAGAAGTGGAACAGTAAGGCTTGTTATATCTTGCAAGACGGTGTCAGGCAGTATTAAATCGTAAACAAACAGGCAAGCACACAATATGTTGGCATATTGTGTGCCTGCCTGTTTTCATAGCTTTCTATATGGATTCAAGGGGTCGTTCCGCCGGTGCCCGTTGTTGTGGAGCCGGTGCCTGTAGTTGTGGAGCCGGTGCCTGTAGTTGTGGAGCCGGTGCCCG
>JAQWCI010000126.1 GCA_028706005.1 Lachnospiraceae bacterium | reverse complement strand
CTATCATTGATACCCAGTGTTTGTCAGACTCGTTAATTATTGGGGATAAGCTCATGATCAGACACCTCCGAAGTAAAGTTGGAGTATTTCACTCCATCGTCTGACCATTGTGGCAGAAATGACCGGATTATTAAATCCGGGTGATTATTAAGCGCTTACTGATCAGCAGACAGAACGTCTGCTGTTCTCATAGATTACCACACGTGCACAGGTATGACAACAGAAGTATAGACAGATAAAGCTCTTGGCAGGGAGAATACAAGAATTTGCGGGTAAAGAAGCGAGCCGTGCATGTGTCTGATCAGCTCGCATACCCGCGAAACAGGGCAGACCAACGAATTCGCGGGTAAAGAACCGAGCCGGGCACGCGCCAGACAAGCAAGCATACCCGCGAATTCTGCGCTCAGGCATGATAGACTACTATCCTAGAATACTCTTGATCTCATTCTCAGGCATATCGACTTCCTTTGCGATATCGGCGTAACTGAGACCATCACGTGACAATTTGAAGATCCGGCATAGAAGAGTACGCTCTTCAGCTTTGCCTTTGAGGATTCCGCGCTTTTCACCGCTAGCCTCACCTTTAGCTATTCCCACAACCTCACCTTCAGCTTTTCCTTCTTTTAGCCCCTCACGGTACTTATCCTGCATCATCGATTCGAACATCATATAATCATGCCTCCATTCACCATTGCTGCGCTTGAGCCTGACTTTGTCATCGACCTGCTTTATCCAGTTGCTATTATCGAGTCTTATCACGACTTTCGGATCATTTATGTAATCTATGAACTCTCTGAGCTCCGGAGAGATATTGCCCTCGGTGCCCGCAGTATTAACAAATATCCGCTCAGTGCCGTCACCGAGCTCTTTGTGGTTCCTCAGATCCAGCATCTTGAAACGGTAAACATACTGTCCTTCACCAAAGAGATCGAACCGGCATATGAAGATCTCAAATGAGTCAGGAATTTCAAAATAATGTTCGCCCCTGCCAAGGAGCATCGTATCAAGCTCCGCCTGGTAGAACCTGCTGCGCTTCGGAATGTCATCCACGCGCCTGTTCTGCATTTCGACGTTGTAGACTTTGCCTGTTGCTCTTGCCAGAATATCCAGCCTTATCCCTTTGCCGTCATAGACTGTATTAACAGCCTTTTCCCTCTCAAGATACGTGAGTTTCTCAATTTCAAAACCCAGTATGCTCTCGAGCAGCTTCCTGCAAAGCTCGCTGTTCTCCTGGAACACAGTACTGAACATGATGCTGTCGGTTATCCCCACATCATCAAAACTCCTGCCGTTATTAAGTTGTTCTTTACTCACGCGCCTGTTCCTCCTTAATTATATTGGACTTGTCATTTTGTTTCAATTGCTTAGAGTGATTTGTTCGGGATGTCCGAATGAAAACAAGAATAGAAAGATACTGATATGATCAGCAGACAGAACGTCTGCTGTTCTCATAGATTATCACATGCACGTGGGCAAGGCAACAGTAGCAAAGATTTAGATCTTTTTAATAAGCCCAGAGCTACAGTTCAATGGCATGGTCATTATTTATTTGCCTGTCTTTACCTGATTCGATCTCTTACCCGCGAATCGAAATGTATCTACATATCGCGGGTAAGAATTTGAATTTAACAATCCAGAAGGGCTTTCCATAACCTAAAGAAAACAGTGAACAACAGTAGCCCCGATACAGATATATTTCTAGTATGAGCGAATCATTAAGCAAGAACAAGAGAACATAAATAATGACCAAACAAGTCAACCGACAAAACCCCAATCATGATAATCAAATTCAGAGCCCAAACAAAATCTGCATTGGTAAAACCTGCAAATCTGACTGAATGAACTGCTCAAATCTCCACAACGACCGTATACTCATATCATAGCTGGCAATTGAAACACCGCAATGGGCATCAGATTCTGACAGACCTGTTCTTCAACACTGACTTTTTCAGAAGCCATCAGCACGACACTAATATCGCAAACCATAATTTGCAATATCAGGCGCTGATACAGTCGCAAATAATGCCAGTTCATAGATAATCAGCCGCCATTTTCAATATCACTTCGCTCATCGATAAGAGTAAAGCAGCAATCGAAAGAAACCAGTTGCACTTTGCGTGATATGTGGAATGACAAATGCCGCATGCATGCGACCGGATGCCGTGTATGCTGTACCCATAACCGCTCTGAGAGGGTAACCATACTCAACAATACCAATTATGAACAAAATCAACGAAAATACGAAAATCAAATGGCCTTTTTTATCCGTTCCTTTCTCAAAATGCATATGCTAAAATTTGAATATCAAATTGATTAGTAGATGTATGTATGTAGTATGTAGTGCTCAGCGCAATTGGCATCTGTAGTTTATATATCAGATTATAGATCCCAGTGCTCACCGTACTTTTTGTTTCCTGCTTCGTATATATGATTAAGCAAAACAAATTATAAGTGCATGACACCAATAGGATGCACATTGTAATGTAAGGAAACGAAGAACAGACGACATATACGGGAAACGCCAAATAGACTCAATCAGTCAATTTGACCACAAAGCGGCATGTTTAGTACATTTACATATTTCAAACGTTTCAAGATTATCAAAATATGTAAAATCGCTGAAATTCATCTGTTCCAATTATTAAAACTTTATTTTGGGTTTACTGGATGACATTTCGGTGCTAGACTTTCTGTAACTAGGATTTTAACTAAATAACGAAAACACAAGGAACGCCCGCAATATTGAGCCTTGGTGTAGGTACATAAACAGCTATTAATTCAGTTGTATGTGTATCAACACCAAGGCTCAACTCGTCTAAAGGTGTTAAGACAAGCAGTTTCTGGGGAAGAAAAGTGGAGGTAAATTGTTATGAGGAGAACCGGTAAATGGAAAAGGTTACTTGCAGTATTCTGTGCAGCAGCGCTTTTTGCAAGCAATCTTGGCACAAACGCAGTTACTACGTATGCAGAAGACGGAGTAGCAAGTGAGGCATCTGCATCGACAGAGCCCGCGGCAGAAGAGGAACCAGCAGCTGAGCCTGAAGCGGTTGAAGAACCTGCAGCAGACCCGGTAGCTGAATAAACTCCTGCAGAGGAACAGCCTGCTTCTGATGAAGATGAAAAGCAGGAAGTAACAGAAGATGCAAGCAAAGAAGAGAGTGCAGCTTCTGATATAAGTAAGACAGAAGAAAGCGAAGAATCTTCGAGCGCTTCAGCAACAGATGTAGATAAGAAAGAAACCGAAGAGGTTCCTGCCGAAGATACAACTGATACAGAAGCCAAAGAACTCAAGATCACATATAAGGCAGATCCTTCAGAAGGCGGCAAAGTCGCAATCGGAGATGCCGAGGCAAGTGAGTCACAGGATGAAACAGTAGATCTCAAGGCAGAAACAGTTTCTGCAAAGGGAGCGACTGCTTCTAATAATGAAGGTTATGAATTCGTTAACTGGACTGATAAGGACGGGAAAGAAGTTTCAACTGATCTTACATATACACCTTCAGTGAGCGCTGACAGCGAAGCAGGCGAGATCACATATACTGCAAACTTCAAGACAACAGAAGTTACACCTGAAGAACCGGAAGCTGAGAAGAAAGAACTCAAGCTCACATATACAGCAGGCGAAGGTGGTACAGTCTCAGACGCTGATGAAACAATAGATCTCAATGCAGCAGACAAAACAGTTAAGGGTTCTACAGCTACAGCGAACGAAGGATATGAGTTCGTTAACTGGACAACATCAGATGGAACAGAAATTTCCACGAGCGCAGAGTTCGTTCCTGAGATTTCTGATGTCACAGAAGCCGGTGAGAAGTCTTACAAAGCAAATTTCAAACTGACCGAAGTAGTCAAAGAAAAGAACCTTGAAATCTCTTACAAGGCATCCAAGGGTGGATCTGTTTCTTCTGACAAAGAGACAGTTGATCTTAATGCAGACAAGATTTCGGTTAAGGGTTCAACCGCAACAGCAGATGAAGGATATGAATTCGTAAACTGGACAGACGCAGATGGCAAGGAAGTTTCGACAGATGCAAAACTGGTTCCGTCAGCAAACGCTGATATGGAATCAGGTTCAGTAAGCTATACAGCAAACTTCAAAGAAACAAAGAAAGAGAATGAAATAACAATCTCATACAGGGCAGCTGATGGCGGATCTGTTTCTTCTAATGAAGAGAAGGTCGATCTTGCAGCTGACAAGATAACAGTTAAGGGTTCTACAGCAAAAGCAAATGACGGCTACAAATTCAAGAACTGGACAGACGCAGACGGCAAAGAAGTTTCTACAGATGAAAAGTATGTACCGGAAGTCACAGCTCCCGCAGAAGGCGAGAAAGCCAAGGATCTGGCTTACACTGCAAACTTTGAAAAGACAGTCAAGATAACATATACATTTGATCCCGAGAATTCTGGCACTGTTAGTGGGGATGATGAAGTAGTAGCAGGCGATTCCCTTACATTCACAGTAATGCCTGGTGCAGAGTATACAATTGATACAGTCAAAACAAATGATGAGGAGCTTACTTCCACATCAGATGAAACATCTGCAAAGAAGAAATACACAATCGAAAAAGTAACAGAAGATACTGAAATCGTTATCACAACAAAAACAGAGACGGAGCATCCTGAGTTTAATGCTACCATGATAGTTAATGGAATGACAATCAAGATGCATGCTAAGGAAGGCGTTCTTCCTGCAGGTGTTACTGCTTTTGCAAAGGAAGTAACAGGCGTAGCTGAGGATGTAGTTGCTTCAAATGAAGACATCGCAACAGCATATGCATATGACATCACTCTTAATGACAAGTCTGGCAACAAACTTGATAATGATCTGTGGGCTTCAAACGGCGCTGTTCATGTAACATTTGAAGGCAGCAAGATCAGCGAGATGAGTGAAGACGCTGACACCGTAAGCGTCATGCATGTCGACGAGAGCGGCAATGTACAGGAGCCGGTTGCAACTGAAGATGTAAGTGGCAAAACAATAAGTGAAATCGGATTTGACGCAGAGCACTTCTCGACTTATTTGGTGAAGGCTTCGAATAGTGCATACAAGATAATAAAATGGTATGTTAATGGCGAAGTTTCTCAAAAAAACATATATAAAAGCAGGGAATGTGCCAAGCTACAATGGCACTCCGTCTAGACCAGACAATCGTGGAACATTTGTCGGCTGGGCGACAGAACCTAATTCGAAAACATATGTTTCTACAGTCCCTGCAGCAACAGCAGATGCTACTTACTATGCAATTTTCACAATAGATGCTTATTATTATTTCTTACTTCCAGAAAAGAGCTACACAAGTACATCTGCTAAGGATTATATGCATGCAGGCCGTGGAACTGTAATTATTCCAGATAATTTACCAAAGAGGTTATATTATAATAAGTATGACTTGTCTAGCTTAATGATTTCTGGTTATGATGATGCTCAAGTCAGAAAAGGTTTAGAGTCTTATTATACCGGGGAGGACGGGAGAAAGAAGTATAATGCTAATTGGACGTATACAATTTCACCGGCCACATTACTTCCTTCTGGCAGTGCGTTAGGATATGATTATAAAGAGTTTCAAGGTGCGGGCAATAGTGTGCATTTGGATAACTTTGTAACATTAACCACACCTGACACAGTAACGTTTGCTTATAATGTTGCTGATCCCACAGGAGCTCCTATTTATAATTCAGCTAGACATGATTATGGTAATACTAGTATTGCTATTCAGTCTACAGTAAAGGAAAATGGTTCATTTACAACAGATACGTATTCTTATGAGAGCTCGAAGATTGTAAGTGGCATCACATATTCATTTGATGGTTGGTACACAGACACATCATATACGACAAAAGCTGATGATTCGGTAACGTGTCTTACGTCAAAAACATTTTATGGACGTTATGTTAGTAGTGGATACTCATTAACTTATGATGCAAATGGTGGTGTTTTTGCAGATAGTTTAACTGATGAAACTAAAACAATAAGTAATATTCAGGAAAATACTATTGTATCAATCATAAGCAATCCAACACGTGAGGGTTATACTTTTAAAGGATGGACTGGGTATAACGATAAAACATATGTAGCGGGACAGAGTATCTCAATGCCAGGCAAAAATGTCACCTTGACGGCGCAGTGGGAACCGCTTAAGGAGACAGTCACATACTCATGGAGCGGAGTAACAGGGACACAGCCGACAGCCCTTCCTGCATCAGCATCAGTGAACTATGGCAGTAAGTACGATGTAGATACCACATATACAAAGACATCGACATTTACCAATGAATATGGTGAGTGGACATTCAGCGGCTGGGATCACAGCGGAGAGCTGACAATAACAGCAACTACCGAGATCAAGGGCACATGGAGTCTTACGACACCGGCAACCACAATTACAATAACTGCCAATTCGAGTAGCAAGACTTATGATGGAACATCATTAGTGAATAATGGGTATACATTTACAGGTACATTGGTTCCAGATGATACGCTTATAGTAAATGTTGTTTCAGAGAAGGTTTTGATTGATGCAGGTAGTTGTAAGAATATTGTGAATAGTTATTCTGTTAGTCATGATAATGGTGATGGAACAACAAGCGATGTCACAGCATATTATGCATTTAGTATGACAGAAGGCACATTGACTATAAACAAACGCAATGTAGTTCTTACCAGCGGATCAGCAAGCAAGCAATACGACGGTAGTGCAATTACTAACGGTACAGTGACAGTTTCAGGTGATGGATGGGCATATGGAGAAGGTGCGGATTACGCAGTAACAGGTTTTCAGACTCAAGAGGGAAGTAGCCCTAATAAGTTTACTTATACGCTGTATCCTCAGGTACTTACTAGAAGTATAGTTGAGAAAAGATATACGAATGCTGAGAACTACAATATATCAGTTGTATACGGTACCCTTACAATAACCTCAGCTGGTGGTGGAGACAACGGTGGTAATAATGACACGACCACAACTGAAGTAACAACAGTTTCAGCGTCGATTCCTCCGGTAAGCAATGCAACAGTACCTACAGTTGGAGAACCTATAACAGTAGCAGAGGCAACTCCTCCTGTAGCAGCAAGCACAGTAGCTGGTCCTGTAAACGGAAGAGCAGCAGCAACAGGCGATGATTCCAACATGAACGCTTATGGCGGAATTGCAAC
>JAQWCI010000125.1 GCA_028706005.1 Lachnospiraceae bacterium | reverse complement strand
AGTATCTTAGCAATACACGCAAGCCAAAGGGATTCATGGGCAAAAAGATGGTAAGTGTAATGAATGAAGGCACACACCAGAGGCTCTCAGATTGGGGAATGCAGTATGTGAGTTTTGATGCAGGGGCACATGTCCTCGATATGGGTTGCGGTGGCGGAGCGAACATTCAGAAAATGCTCGGAAAAGTTTCTGACGGGCATGTGTCAGGCGCTGACTACTCCGACATAAGTGTGGCAAAATCGAGAGAAGTCAATAAGGATGCCATAAGTGAGGGACGCTGCGATGTGGTAAGAGCGGACGTGACAAAACTGCCTTTTGAGGAAGGAACTTTTGATCTGATAACCGCATTTGAAACGGTCTATTTCTGGCCTGATCTGAACGTATCATTCAGGGAGATCGCGCGCGTCCTGAAAAAGGGCGGCATCTTCATGATAACTAATGAGTCGACAGGAACTGATGAGACATCGGTCCATTTTCATAATATAATTGACGGGATGAATCTTTATACTCCGGAAGAGCTGCGCAAGTACATGGAAAATGCCGGACTCGAAGCAGTGGATATCCATCAGGATGAGAAAGAACCGTGGATCTGCGTTACCGGCAGGAGACCTTTATAATGCATACATATGAAACAAACAGCGCGGATGAGACTTTCGCACTCGGAGAAAAGATGGGCAGGGCCGCCGTAAAGGGCGAGACATATGCGCTCCTCGGAGACCTTGGAGTCGGCAAAACAGTTTTCACGCAGGGATTTGCGCATGGCCTTGGGATAACTGAACCCGTCAATTCCCCCACATTTACAATACTGCAGGTCTATGATAAGGGAAGAATACCGCTGTACCATTTTGACGTGTATCGCATCGCCGATCCTGAGGAAATGTTCGAGATAGGTTTTGACGATTATATCAGCGGTGACGGTGTCTGCCTCATTGAGTGGGCGAATCTTATTGAGGAAATTCTACCGAAGAACACGAGGACGATAAAGATCGGGAAAGACAGAGATCGCGGTTTTGATTATCGCAGGATAACACTGACAGATGCGGAGGTGTGATGATGAAAAAAAGAAATTACAGAAGTAATTCCGTAATCACGGATTTGTTGGAACAATATGTTATAAAGATTCAGGCAATATATGGTCAACACTTAAGAATGGTCATTATGTACGGATCGTATGCCAGGGGAGACTATAGGGAAGATTCCGATATTGATATTATGATCCTTGTAGATGAAGATGATCTTTCCGTGAAGAAGTATCAGAATAACTTGTTTGATATGACTTATGATTTCAACCTGGATCATGATATTGAGATTAGCCCGATTGCTATAGGGGAACAAGGTTTTTACAAGTGGGTAGATGTTTATCCGTTTTACACAAATGTAAGTAGAGAAGGGGTAAGGCTATATGATGCAGCCTGAAGAGAAAGGCAGGAAAAGCGATCTTGTGAAATATCGTCTGGATTCAGCAGAGACCGATCTCCGTTCTTCAAGAATTCTACTGGATGCGGATGATTATAAAGGTGCAAACAACCGCGCATATTACTCAATTTATCATTCAATATCTGCCGTTTTGGCGATGGATGGGGAAACATACAAAAGACACAAAGATGCCATCGGGAATTTTAACAGGAAGTATGTTAAAAGCGAGATCTTCTCGAGGGAACTTGGCCGAAGGATTGGTCATGCTTTTGAAATACGGAATGCCAGTGATTACAATGATTTCTATATTGCTGTCCGTTCTGAAACGGAGGAACAAATAGCAACAGATGAAGCGCTGCTGGCGACGGTGAGAGAATATTGCCAATTGCGAAACTATGGTGACGAGAATTGAAGCCACAATATCTGCATTTGCAGCGAAGGGTGTGACAATAAGATATCACAGCGCTTCCAGGCTGTGGGACTTGGAGATGATTACAAAAATATGTTATAGTATTCGAGAAGTTCTCATAAATATGAGACGTATAAAACAATATGGAGCATAGAGTCTTTCCATGTGCTCTGTGCTTTTTTATTTAGCCAAAGCTTATGCAACCCGCCCCATATCGTGAATACTATTAGGGGTGCATTTCCATAATAAACGTAAATACTGTATCAATTCAGGAGTACATATGAAAATTCTTGCTATTGAAACTTCCGGAAAAGTCTGCGGCACGGCGCTCCTTGATGGGGACACGCTTGTCGCGGAGTATAATGTTCAGTATAAAAAGACGCATTCGCAGAGTCTTGTGCCTATGATGGACGAGATAAAGCAGATGGTCGGGCTTGAGCTTGGAACCGTTGATGCCATAGCGCTCACGAAAGGCCCGGGGTCGTTTACTGGTATAAGGATAGGAGCCGCAACAGCCAAGGGGCTTGGACTTGCTCTTGACAGACCGCTCATACCGGTCCCGACAGTCGATGCCATCGCGTATAATCTATACGGAACAGGGGGCCTTGTCTGTCCGATAATGGACGCCAGGCGTTCACAGGTCTACACGGGAACATACGAGTTCACGGAAGCGGAATCCGGCAAAACAAGTGTTATGCGGACAATCCGCCCCCAGTGCGTTATCTCAATAGAAGAAACAGTTGATGCCCTTAATGAACTTAACAGAGATGTGATCTTCCCTGGCGACGGCGTGCCTGTCTACAGGGACAGGATTGCTGAAATGGCTGAATTCGGGTATTCATTTGCGCCATCTCATCTGGCACTTCAAAGAGCTGCTGCGACAGCGGAACTTGCAATGCAATACTGGAAAGAAAGCGGGGACAAATGTTTTGTCGACGCTGACTCTTTCAGACCGGAATATCTCCGGGTGTCGCAGGCGGAGCGCGAGCGCGCCGAAGGAATTGATACTTCAAAAGTCGTTAAGCGTGGAAAAACAAATCAATGAATTTATCAGTAAGAAGAATGACAAAAGCAGATATTGCACAGGCTGTAGAGATCGAGAGGATATGTTTCTCTGAGCCCTGGTCTGAGGCGGATTATAATGAATCATTGCTCCTTGATTATGCAAAATACTATGTGGCTTTGCTCGGGGATGATGTGATCATAGGAATATGCGGAGTCAGGAATCTGGCAGGTGAAGGAGAAATCACAAATGTTGCCGTGAGACCTGATTACAGGGGACAGGGCATAGCACGAATGATGCTGGAAGAACTCCTTGGAAACGCCAGACGCGAGGGTATTCGTGCTTTCACGCTCGAAGTCAGAGCCGGGAATGCGCCTGCAATAGCTCTTTATGAAAGATTGGGATTCAGAACAGAAGGAGTGAGACCGGGCTTCTATTCAAAACCGAAAGAGGACGCACTTATACAGTGGCTTAGAGTGGAGGATTATGCTTGATATTTGTTTATTGGGGACCGGCGGGATGATGCCGCTGCCGTACAGGTGGCTGACATCGCTGATGGTCAGATACAACGGAATGAATATTCTTATTGATGCCGGAGAGGGCACACAGATCGCGATGAAGAAAAAGGGTTGGAGCCCGAAACCCATCGATGTAATTTGTTTTACCCATTTCCATGCTGATCACATAAGCGGTCTTCCGGGACTCCTTTTATATATGGGGAATTCGGACAGAACCGAGCCGCTTCTCATGGTAGGACCGAAAGGACTGGAAAGAGTCGTGGCAGGACTCAGAGCGATCGTGCCTGAACTGCCGTTTGAAATTGTATACAGAGAACTTACGGGCACTGAGGAGGAAATTGATTTCCCGAAGGACAGCGATTACCGTGATCTTCATATTCACGCTTTCAGAGTGAATCACAATATGCTCTGCTACGGCTACTCAATAATGCTTGACCGTATTGGTCAATTTGACGTAGAAAAGGCCATTTCACTGGGAATTCCGAAACAAAGCTGGAGCCATCTTCAAAAAGGTGAGCAGATAACAGGAGATAGCGGAACAGTTTTCACGCCCGATATGGTGCTGGGCGCGCCGAGAAAAGGGCTCAAGGTGACATATACGACGGACACCAGACCGTGCGAGGCAATCGTCAGGAACGCTGAAGGTTCAGATCTCTTCATATGTGAAGGAATGTACGGTGAGCCTGACAAGATAGAGAAGGCCAAAGAACACAAGCATATGACATTCACAGAGGCGGCGGAACTTGCGAGGAAGGCTGATGTGAAGGAACTCTGGCTCACACATTTCAGCCCGTCACTCATTCGCCCTGAGGATTTCATGGACGGTGTCAGGAAAATATTCCCGAGATCTTCAGCAGGGAAAGATGGAAAATCCGTCGATCTAAAGTTCGCGGACTGAATTAATGTAGAATGGAGAAGAATGCTTACAAAGAAAGACGTAACAATACTTGCTATAGAATCATCCTGCGATGAAACGGCAGCCGCAGTCGTCGTGAACGGCCGTGATGTCCTGTCAGATGAAATTTCATCGCAGATCGACATACACACGCTATACGGCGGGGTTGTCCCTGAGATAGCATCGAGAAAACACACGGAACGTATCAACCAGGTCGTCCGCAAATCGATGGAGACGGCCGGGAAAAGTTTTGACGATATAGACGCGATAGCGGTGACATGCGGACCCGGGCTTGTGGGCGCGCTCCTCATCGGTGTTTCGGCCGCCAAAGCGCTCGCTTTCGGGACCGGCAAGCCGCTCATAGGCGTGCATCACATCGAGGGCCACATCAGCGCCAATTTCATAGCGGACAAAACACTTGAGCCTCCCTTTGTCTGCCTCGTTGTTTCGGGCGGACACACGAATCTTGTGGCGGTAAAGGGCTACGGCGAATATGAGATCCTCGGCACTACAAGGGACGACGCGGCGGGAGAAGCTTTTGACAAGGTCGCACGCGCGATAGGGCTAGGATATCCGGGCGGCCCGAAGATAGATAAGGCGGCAAAACAAGGTAATCCCCACGCTATCGAATTCCCCCGCGGGAAGGTCGCGGATTCTGTTTACGATTTCACATTCAGCGGGATCAAATCTTCTGTCCTCAATTATCTGAACGAGAGGGATATGAAGCATGAGAGCGTAAATGTATACGACGTTGCGGCTTCGTTCCAGCAGGCAGTGGTCGATGTACTTGTATCGCACACGGTCGCGGCCGCGGATGAATATCATTTTACGAAACTTGCGCTCGCCGGAGGCGTTGCATCAAACAGCGCACTTAGAGCGCAGATGAAGGAAGCCTGCGAGGCAAAAGGCATCACATTCTACTGCCCGCCCCCGATACTCTGCACTGATAATGCCGCAATGATAGGGTGTGCGGCATATTACGAGTACCTTAAGGGCCACGAGAGCAGTTTTGACCTGAATGCCATTCCGAATCTGCAGCTCGGGGATAAAATATATGAGTGATAAGAGAGTTACAGCAATTCTCCTTGCTGCCGGCAAAGGTACACGAATGGGCGGATCGGTCCGCAAACAATATATGGAATTAGACGGCAGACCGCTTCTGTCATATTCGCTTGAGACTCTCGAGAAAAGCCGTGTAATAACGGACATTGTGGTCGTAGTTCCGGATGGCGAAGCGGATTATGTGGCGGAGAATATAGTGAAGCCGGTGGAAGAAGCAGGTGGCAGGGTAAGGAAATTTGTGTCTGGCGGCGCCGAGCGCTGTGATTCCGTGAGATGCGGAATAGAGGCAATTGACTGGCCGTGTGATTATGTTTTTATTCATGACGGTGCTAGACCCTTCATATCGGAAGAAACGCTGCAGCATCTTTACGATGATGTCATGAAAAACGGCGCCTGTGTGGCGGCCGTGCCGAGCAAGGATACAGTGAAGATTTCAGACGATTCGGGTTTTGTAAAGGCAACGCCGGAGAGGCGTAATGTCTGGATCATACAGACGCCGCAATGTTTTGAATTCGAGCTTGCAAAGGACGCTTACGAAAAAGTGACTGCCGGACCTGGAATTACTGATGATGCGATGGTAATAGAGAAAATGACAGGGCACAAAGTAAAGCTCACATTATCGGATTACCGGAATATCAAAGTCACGACACCGGAAGACATAGAAGTCGCAAGATCATTTGTTTTATCGGGTGGTTCTGAATAACATTTGGGAGGGAAAAGGCTATGTTTGTACATCTTCACACGCATACGGAATGGTCTCTTCTCGACGGATCCAACAAAGTAAGTGAATATGTGAAACGGGTGAAAGAGCTCGGGATGAACGCCGCCGCCATAACGGATCACGGCGTTATGTACGGTGTCATCGACTTCTATCAGGCCTGTCTTGACGCGGACATAAAGCCGATTCTCGGGTGCGAGGTATATGTCGCGCCGGGGTCACGTTTTGACCGCGAGACAGGGACAAACGACAGCCGTTATTATCATCTGATCCTTCTTGCCGAGAACAATACCGGATATTCCAATCTGATGAAAATAGTCAGCAGATCATTTACTGAAGGTTATTATTATCGCCCGAGAGTAGATATGGAGCTGCTAAGGGAATTCCACGAGGGGATCATTGCATCTTCTGCCTGCCTTGCCGGCGAGGTGGCACATTACCTTGCGCGCGATGACATGGATGGCGCAGAAAAGGCAGCCCAGCGCTATATTGACTGCTTTGGTCAAAACAATTTCTTCCTTGAACTTCAGGATCACCAGGATGGGAGCGAGGATCAGCAGAGGGTGAATGCAGGCCTTCTCAGGATGAGCGAAAAGCTTGGAATTCCGCTGATTGCGACAAATGATTGTCATTACACATACGCTGATGATGCAGAGGCTCATGACATACTTCTGTGCATACAGACGGGCAAGAAGCTCGCTGATGAAGACAGAATGCGCTATCCGGGCGGACAGTTCTACGTTAAGAGCGAAGAGGAGATGCAGACGCTTTTTCCATACGCCAGGCAGGCGCTGGAGAATACGCAGAAGATCGCTGACAGATGCAATGTGACAATAGAGTTCGGCAAAACAAAACTGCCGCAGTTTGATGTGCCTGAAGGTTATGATTCTTGGACATATCTCAGGAAGCTGGCCGATGACGGAATGAAAGAAAGATATCCGTCTGATGAGGCTGATGGCGGGAAAGTACGCAAGCGTCTTGAATATGAACTTAATGTCATAAAGACTATGGGCTATGTGGATTATTTCCTCATAGTCTGGGATTATATAAATTTTGCCAGGGAACACGGCATAGGCGTCGGCCCGGGAAGAGGGTCGGCCGCAGGCTCTGTCGTTTCATATTGTCTTCATATAACTGAT
>JAQWCI010000124.1 GCA_028706005.1 Lachnospiraceae bacterium | reverse complement strand
AGTAACCACGAGTAACCGCAAGTACTACAAGCAAGGGAGAACAGCCTATGACATCAATCCGCGATGTGGCCGCAGAGGCCGGCGTAGCGATATCGACTGTGTCGAAAGTCCTCAATCACTATCCTAATGTGAGCGATGAGACGAAGAAGAGAGTCGAAGACGCTGTAACAAAACTACATTTTGTGCCAAACGCAGTCGCGGCGGCGCTGTCATCCAAACATGCAGCAAGAGTCGCCCTGATCATAAATCCCGGCGACGAATCGGGCATAATGAATGAAATCAATATGCAGTACCTGACGGGCGGCCTGCAGAGCGCAAGAACACTGGGGCTGGACGTAGTCACACTTTTTTCGACCATGACAGACCACCAGCCGCTGGAAGAGGCAATATCTTACCTTCGAACACAGAGTATTTCAGGACTTGTTATTTTTAACCTTAACAGGAACCAGCCTACGCTACAGAGCCTTGCAGAGCATGGCGATTTTAAGACGGTAGTGGTCGATGCACCATTCATAAATGAGAGCACATCCAGTATCAGCATAGACAACAAAGCGGCACAGAAAGATGTTGCAGAGCATGTTATTACAGGCATTAAGGCCAAAACAATTCTCTACATAACAGGTTCTGAGGATGGATATGTCACATCGGAGAGACTTGAAGGTATAAAAGAATTTGCTGAGGAGAAGAAAATCAAGCTTATAATTAAGGACGGACAATTCTCTCAGAAAACGGCGAGACAGATAACAGAAGAGTATGCTGAGAAGTCGGATGCTATCGTCTGTGCCTCAGATATGATGGCCATCGGTTCAATGAGAAAATTGATGGAAATGGATATATTCAGGCCGGTCTGTGGTTTTGACGGAATATCACTTATGGGATATGCAGGCAAGCAAATGTTCACAGTGCGTCAGGACTTCTATCACATAGCTTTCAAGGCAGTGAGCGAGGTCAGCAGACTGATGAACGGCGGGACGGGAATGAAGATATCAATGCCATACGAAATAGTCCGTATGACATATGAGGATGTTATACGTTGATTCCAAAAGAATCAATTTTGCAGTAAGGCAACAGCCAATCACAGAAACATGCAATGAACAGCAGTAAGGCAGCAACCATATCACAGAAACGTGCAATGAACAGCAGTAAGGCAGCAGCCATATCTCAGAAACATGCAATGAACAGCAGTAAGGCAGCAGCCATATCACAGAAACATGCAATGAACAGCAGTAAGGTAGCAACCATATCACAGAAACGTGCAATGAACAGCAGTAAGGCAACAGCCAATCACAGAAACATGCAATGAACAGCAGTAAGGCAGCAGCCATATCACAGAAACATGCAATGAACAGCCGTAAAACAGCAGCAGCCGTCGCACAAAGATGCTCCGGCATGGGAGGACAAAATGGGACAGAACGCAACTAACATGAAACGTGACGTAATGGTACTTAATCTTGAGGAGCAGCTATGCTCACTCGTAGAGGAGAAGTACGGCAGGAATCTTGCAAGATGCAGCGATGTTGAAGTCTATTACGCACTGCTGACTCTTTGCAAACGCCTGCTCGATGTAACCGAGAGGAACACGGGTGAGAAGAAAGTTTATTACATTTCAGCGGAATTCCTTATCGGCAAGCTTCTTTCCAACAACCTGATCAACCTTGGAATCTATGACAGGGTGAATGACATCCTAAAGAGAAACGGCAAAACACTTTCGATGATCGAGGAAATTGAACCGGAGCCTTCACTTGGAAACGGCGGTCTTGGCAGACTTGCTGCATGCTACCTTGATTCTATCGCAACGCTCGGCCTTCCCGGAGAGGGCATCGGCCTCAATTATCATTACGGCCTGTTCCGCCAGAAATTTGTCGACAATCTCCAGGTCGAAGAAAAGGATCCCTGGATCGAAGACAAGTCATGGGAGACAAAGACAGATGTGACTTTTGACGTTTGTTTTGGCAAACGCAAAGTGACATCACGCCTCTATGATATTGATGTGGTCGGATATGACAACGGCCTCAATAAACTTCGCCTTTTCGACATCGAGACAGTAGATGACAGTCTTGTAGAGGAAGGAATCACATTTGATCAGGACGATATTGAGAAGAACCTCACACTCTTCCTGTACCCTGATGATTCCACAGAAAAGGGCAGACTTCTGCGCATTTACCAACAGTATTTCATGGTCAGCAATGCGGCGCAGCTCATTCTCCGCGAGCTCAAGGCGCGCCAGTACGACCTCCGCAAGATGAACGAGCACGCAGTGATCCAGATCAACGACACCCACCCGACAATGATCATCCCTGAACTCATCAGGATCCTCGTCGAAGAGAAAGCTTTTACAATGGATGAGGCAATAGATGTTGTCAGCAAAACATGTGCTTACACGAACCACACGATCCTTGCCGAGGCTCTTGAGACATGGCCGATCGAGTATCTCGAGAAAGTCGTACCTCAGCTCATACCATACATCAAAGAACTTGATAAACGTGTCCGTGAGAAGTATGACGACGAGTCGGTCTACATAATCGACAGGGATCATAAGGTCCACATGGCCTTTATCGACATTCACTATGGCTTCTCTGTAAACGGCGTTGCGGCTATCCACACGCACATCCTCGAACAGACAGAGCTCAACAATTTCTACAGGATATATCCACAGAAATTCAACAACAAAACAAATGGCATCACGTTCCGCCGCTGGCTACTTTCATGCAACCGTGAGCTCGCTTCCTTCATTTCCTCAAAGATCGGGGATGGCTACAAGAAGGATGCAGCAAAACTGGAAAAGCTCCTCGATTACGAGAATGATGTCCAGACGCTCGCAAAGCTTTCTGAGATCAAACAGCATCATAAGGATGCGTTGGTCAAATATATTGCTGATAATGAAGGAGTTCAGCTTTCGCCTGATGGAATCTTTGACATTCAGGTAAAGCGCCTTCATGAGTACAAGAGACAGCAGATGAACGCACTGTACATCATCCACAAATACCTGGAAATCAAATCAGGGAAGAAACCGGTCCGCCCGCTCAACTTTGTTTTTGGCGCGAAGGCAGCACCGGCGTATATAATCGCTCAGGATATTATTCACCTCATCAAGTGCCTGCAGGAGATAGTAAACAACGATCCTGATGTAAACAAATATATGCACGTTGTGATGGTCACTAACTACAATGTTTCATATGCAGAAAAACTCATTCCGGCCTGCGATGTTTCGGAGCAGATATCGCTTGCATCCAAGGAAGCATCGGGAACCTCAAACATGAAATTCATGCTGAACGGTGCTGTGACACTTGGCACTTCAGACGGAGCAAACGTTGAGATACACGAACTTGTCGGTGATGACAATATTTACATGTTTGGTATCGATTCTGACACTGTAATTAATCACTATAAGAATGCGGATTATTGCTCGAAAGATTATTACGAGAAGAGCCCCGTGATCAAAGAGGCAGTGGACTTCATAGTGGGACCTGAAGTTATGGCTGCAGGTCACAAAGAAAACCTGGAACGTCTATACAATGATCTGCTTAATAAAGACTGGTTCATGGCACTCATAGACCTAGAGGATTACATCAAAGTAAAGGATCAGGTCTTTGCGGATTTTGAAGATCGGACAAAGTGGGAGAAAATGATGCTCGTCAATATCGCGAAGAGCGGATTCTTCTCAAGTGACCGCTCAATAGCGGAATATAACCGCGACATCTGGCACCTCGATACATCATCGGCGCCGGTCGTAAAATAAAATATACTCGTTTTGCAAAAAGTGAGGTTTGACTAAGCCTCATACATAGGTATATGTTGATTGAAGGGATGCGCGTTTGCGTGTCCCTTCAGTCGTAAGTCTGATAGAATAGAAATAGAATTAATGCTAGTCAATGGAGGGCACGAATAAATGGATATTGAGAAGATCATCAGCGAAATGACGCTGGAGGAGAAGGCCGGGATGCTGTCCGGCTCCGACTTCTGGCACACCAAAAAGGTCGACCGGCTTGGGGTCCCGGCGATAATGGTCAGCGATGGCCCTCACGGTCTGCGCAAGCAGGACATGGAAGGCGACCATCTCGGAGTGAACGACAGTATAAAAGCAGTATGTTTTCCGCCGGCATGCGCGACAGCGTGCTCATTTGACGCGCCGATGATGACATCAGTCGGCGAAGCAATGGGCGAGAGCTGCCAGCACGAAGGCCTTGCGGTAGACCTTGGCCCGGCAGTGAATATCAAGAGATCACCGCTGTGCGGCCGCAACTTCGAATATCAGTCGGAGGATCCGCTTCTTGCAGGCCGTATGGCCGCGGCTGAGGTCAGGGGCCTCCAGTCAAAACATGTGGGTGCGAGCGTCAAGCACTTCGCAGGTAATGACCAGGAACACCGCCGCATGACAAGTGATTCAGTCATTGACGAGCGCACGCTCCGCGAGATCTATCTGCGCGCGTTCGAAATAATCGTCAAAGAGTCACAGCCCTGGACTGTGATGTGTTCATATAACAAGCTGAATGGCGAGCAGGTATCGGAAGACCGCTGGCTTCTTAACGATGTCCTCAGAGATGAATGGGGATTCAAAGGCCTTGTCGTCAGCGACTGGGGAGCTGTCCGCGACAGAGTAAAGGGAGTACACGCGGGACTCGATCTTGAGATGCCGACATCCGGCGGCGTGAACGACGCTGAAATAGTAAAAGCCGTGAAGGAAGGCAGACTTGATATAAAGGATGTAGATATTGCGGTAAAACGTGTTTTGACGCTTATCGATGAATATGAGGAGAACAAGAAGCCTGAGACACCGTGGAATAAGGACGAACAACATGTAATGGCTGCGGCAGTGGAAGAGAACTGCGCGGTCCTTCTGAAGAACGGGCCTTATATTGATCCGGAGATGAAGCGGGATGGTATCGATCTTCACGATCCTGTCAGCGTGGTCATGGGCGGACCTGCAAGGGAACGCGATGAGAATCAGCCACCGATCCTGCCCATCAGAAAGGGAATGAAGGTCGCTTTCATCGGAGAATTTGCACAGCACCCGCGCTATCAGGGCGGCGGAAGCTCACATATCAACAGTTTTAAGGTGGAATCAGCGCTGGACGCGGCGAAAGAGGACGGACTCGATGTCACTTATGCTCAGGGCTATTCACTGGATGACGCCGATTCAGACGGCGACAATGAAAATTCCAGGAAGGATGATCTTCTCTCAGAAGCGGTGACGGCGGCACTTGAAGCTGACATAGCTGTTGTTTTTGCGGGACTTCCGGAGTCATTTGAGTCAGAAGGATACGACCGTGCTGACATGAAGATGCCGGAGAACCAGCTCTCACTCATTATGGCAGTCTCGGCGATCAATGATAATACAGTCGTTGTTCTTCACCACGGGTCACCGATCGAGATGGACTGGGCTGATGACAGAAGCGTAAAGGCAATCCTTGACATGTACCTCGGCGGACAGGCTGTGGGGCGCGCTACTGTAGATCTTCTCTGGGGCAAGGCAAATCCTTCAGGACATCTTGCTGAATCAATACCGTATCACCTTGAGGATAATCCGTCATATCTGTACTACGGCGGAGAAGGTGACAGGACAGAGTACCGCGAGGGAGTTTTCGTGGGTTACCGCTATTATGACAAGAAGAATATGCCGGTCAGATATCCGTTCGGTTACGGTCTTTCATACTCTGAGTTCGCGATCACAGGGATGGAGATAGAAGCGGGCGGAAGTGACAGCGCTCTCGTAATGGACGATAACGCCACAGTAAAAGTCCGCGTAAAAGTCACGAACAAGAGCCATGTAGCAGGCAGTGAAGTCGTTCAATTATATGTCGGAAAGCCGGTGAGCGATGTTATAAGACCTGTGAGAGAGCTCCGCGCTTTTGCGAAGATCCCGCTGGGGCCGCTTGAGACAAAGACAGTTGAATTTGCCCTCGACAAGAGTGCTTTTGCTTACTGGGAAAACAAGATCCACGATTGGTATGTTGAGAGCGGAGAGTATGTTATCTATGCCGGAGATTCATCAAGACGTCTGACATGCGAAGGAAAGGTGGAACTTGCCGCACCGTCAAAACTTCCCCGTGTATGGGATGACAATTCGACTTTCGGGGACATAATGGATGATCCTGAAGCAATGAAGATCTTTGCACCGATCCTTGAATCGTACATGAAGAGCAGCAGCCTTGTTTCGGACAGTGATGCGTCAAAAGACGCAATTTCACCGGCAATGCTGAAACGCATGATGGAATACATGCCGATAAGACAACTCCTTTCATTTGCGCCCGGAGCAATCGGAAAACGGGAAATTGATGAGCTGATAACAAAGCTTAATGAAATGAAATAAGGTCAGGAGTTTCTACTGGAAACGCAGTGATAAAAGCCTTTTCACAGACATATAAAGCCGTGTCTGCGGAGAGGCTTTTTCTGTGAAATAAACATTGTCAGACAGGAAAATCATGAAACTCGGAGATTTAGGAGGAATATATAAAGCTTAATGCGCAAAAACACCTAATTTTACGTAAACGAAATATGCGATAAATCGTCAAAAACGGCAATTCTGGACTGGTATATGCTGCGAAAACGTTTGATTAATGCGCATATAATGCCGGATCGCGGCGAAAAAACGCCGAATAATCAAGCAAATCCGTCACTTTAAAATAATTGCAAGCCTGCAGCAACAGCATAAACAGCAACTTTTATGGGCGGACATGACCTGAGATCTGACAGACGCGGCAAGCCTGACAATGCTCAACAAATGCCTGTAAATCGGCATTTTATGAACAATATTATTAAGAAACAGCAAACGGTAGCCGTGCTTAATTTACTAAAACGTTAATTAGAGGCATAAATACCCTCGGAGAGCTGATGATACAATGAAAATGCGACAAAAGCCACACCATAATATAAATAATGCACAATATAATCACATAATAATTGAGCAAAAGCTACAAACTCAATAAAACAATTGAAGAAAATGTTGAAATTCCATTGACAGTTTTAAAGAGAGTGATTATAGTAAAGAACGTAAACGATTAAGGGAACCGGAAATACAGGATAAATAACGAGACCCGGGGAACCAGAACGCATATTATCCGTAGTGAGCGGATAAAAAATAACAGGAGGAACAAAGGCATGAAGAAAAAGGTATTGGTTACCGTTCTCAGCACAGCTATGGTGGCATCTGTCCTTGCAGGCTGCGGCTCATC
>JAQWCI010000123.1 GCA_028706005.1 Lachnospiraceae bacterium | reverse complement strand
GACTCGCGATTATGTGTGCCAGTGAGATCTGTTTGCCGGGAACAAGTTCCTGTATTATCCTCTGTTTTGCTTCATTCTTATCGTCAAAACTCATTACTTACCTCTATGTGTTAACTTTTTGTGCTTCCAGCTTGCCGTGTCATGCTCTTGTTGCCCGAAAAGTTAGCACGAAGTGCTTTTTCTTCCGTCTGTGCTAACTTTTTGCTCTCTCGCCTCGCCGCTTCATGCTCTTGTTGCCTGAAAAGTTAGCACGAAGTGCTTTTTCTTCCGTTAGTGCTAACTTTTTGCTCTCTCGCCTCGCCGCTTCATACTCTTGTTGCCTGAAAAGTTAGCACGAAGTGCTATTTCTTCCGTCTGTGCTAACTTTTTGCGCTTCCAGCTCGCTGCGTCATGATGCTGTTGCCTGAAAAGTTAGCACGAAGTGCTTTTTCTTCCGTCTGTGCTAACTTTTTGTGCTTCCAGCTCGCTGCGTCATGCTCTTGTAGCCTGAAAAGTTAGCACGAAGTGCTGTTTCTTCCGTCTGTGCTAACTTTTTGCGCTTCCGGCTCGCCGCTCCATGATGCTGTTGCCCGAAAAGTTAGCACGAAGTGCTTTTTCTTCCGTCTGTGCTAACTTTTGCGCTTCCGACGGCACCCGCTGTCCAAAGTTTGCGCCTACGGCGCAAACTCTGTGATGACCATCTTTATCAGCCGCCGATTATGCACTCCAGATTCGTGTTCTCCGTCACAAGTTTCTTGAGCATCTGCATATGCTCATTCGTCGGTGGCAGGATGCCTCTCATCAAATAATCCCGGCCAAGTCCATCGTATTTATCCTGTCCCAGTCTGTGGTACGGAAGCAGGTGAATTCTCTTCACCCCCGGCAGTTTGTCCGCGAACTGTGCTATGTCTTTTATCTCCTCTGGCGTGTCATTGAATGTAGGTATCACAGGCACTCTTATACTGAGCTCTGTCATGCCTGACGCCGCGACCTTCCTTGCGTTCTCAAGCATCAGCTCATTGCTTCTGCCGCAGAACTCCTTATGTTTTGCCGGGTTCATGTGCTTGATATCCATGAGGTACTGGTCAAGATACGGCAAAACACTTTCGATCACTTCGTATCTGGCACAGGCCATGCTCTCCATAGCAGTCGTTATTCCAGCGCTCTTTGCGGCATGAAGCAGGTCTCTTGCAAACTCCGGCTGGCATAAGCTCTCACCGCCTGAAAGTGTCAGGCCGCCACCGCCGGAACGGCGATAATACTGTCTGTCCTTAAGTACCGTTTCCATGACTTCGCCGACTGTTATATCCTCGCCGATAGTTTTGGGCTTTCCCTGCACCATCATTGTCTGGATGGCATATTCCTGTGATTCAGGATTGCAGCACCACCTGCAGCGGAGCACGCAGCCCTTCAGGAAAACAATAGTTCTTATGCCGTGACCGTCATGGATCGAATAGCGCTGAATGTCGAAGATTCTGCCTTTTGTATTCAGATAGCTGTTTTCTGCGTTAAAATCCATTATTACTCCATATGCCTGAGCGTTATTTGCTTATGCGGTAACTCTTGTCGCACTGCCCACGCCAGAAAATCCGCGCATGCGGTTTGGTTTTCTGGCTGTGTTACGCAGGTTTGTGCTCAGGCCCCTGATTTATTGATCTGACGTCTGTTCTGTTCTTCTTATAATGTCATCCTGCAGTGAGCGTGAAAGCGTTGTGAACAAAGCGCTGTACCCTGCAACGCGGACAACCAGATGCTGATAGTTCTCCGGATGTTTCTGCGCATCCAGCAGAGTTTCCCTGCTGACTACGTTGAACTGCATGTGCATCCCCTTCTGGTCAAAGAACGAACGCACCAGTGCTACAAAGTCATCAAGTCCCTTCTCCCCGCTCAGTGCTGAAGGGTGGAACTTCATGTTGAAAAGCGTGCCGTTGCTTGCGATCCCGTGATCAAGTTTTGCCACAGAATTGCATGCCGCTGTCGGTCCGTTCACATCTGTTCCCGACATAGGTGAAACACCATCTGCGACCGGCATGTGTGCGAGTCTTCCATCAGGAGTAGCTCCAGTCTGTGCGCCGAGCGGTACGTTCGCCGAAACAGGATAAAGCCCTGCCTGGAAAATTCCGCCTCTCGGGTTCTTGTATGTCTCAAGAGGTTTTGTATATGTATACGCTGCCTCTCTTGCGAACTCATCGACTTCCGGAATATCATTTCCGAACTTCGGCTGTGCCAGGATCATATTCAGTATGTCATCGTAACGTTTCTTCTCTTCTTCAGGCAGCTCCATCTTAAGTATCGACTGTATTACCGGAGCCACATCAGCTTCAGTAACAGTCCTGCCCTGAGCCTTCATTTCACTTATTACATCGATTGCTATATCAGTTGCTCCGGCTTCATCTATTCCCTTGCCATAGTTCATGATAAGAGCATTCTTGAGCTCGCTCATGGTGAACTTCTTCTCATCGAAAACAAGTACTTTTATCGCGTACAGCGCATTTGCCACGTTCGCGATCCCAAAGCCCTGAGGCCCCGTGAAATTGTACTTTGCACCGCCCTGCTCAACGCAAAGTCCATTCTCCATACAATTCTCGACCATACACGACTCGAAAGGAAGCGGGCACAGTGTTCCGTGTGCGACATCTATCGCGTTGTCCGCATTTACGAGGAGCGAGATGTTGTAGTTCATCTGCTGCTTGTATGCGTCGAAGAATTCGTCATAGCTCGTCATATCCTCGACACGTTTTGTCTTCACGCTTATCTGCTCGCCCTTATCAACACCGCTGCTGAAAACAAGTTCGAGCGGTCTGCACATATTGAAGAAAGCGGCATCATGCCAGCCATCTGTCTTGCCGCCGATCTGCGGTTCGACGCAGCCTATGATGCAGTAGTCCCTCGCTTCTTCCAATGAAAGTCCGCGGTTCATGAGCGACGGGATCATGATCTCATCGTTGTAATATGCCGGCAGGCCGATACCTGTTCTTGTCAGATCTGCGGCTCTTACAAGAAGCTCATGAGGTGAGCCGTTCCATACCCTTATGGACAGTGAAGGCATAGGCAGGAAAACATGTTTTGACGCATTTATGCACATGAAAGAAAGGTCATTCGTAGCGTCAAGTCCATCCGTGGTCTGGCCGCCGACAATGAGGTTCTGGAACAATGAATATCCGGCAAAACCTTTGGCGCTCGCCGCATCACGGCACTTGTTGAGGTCGTTGAGCTTGACCCAGATGCAGTCAAGAAGTTCCTGTGCATAATCTCTGGTGATCTTCCCGTTGTCGAGATCCTTCTTGTAATAAGGGAACATATACTGGTCAAAACGTCCGGGAGAGATCGAGTGTCCACTGGATTCTATCTGCATGAGCTGTTGTACGAACCAGAAGCTCTGGCATGCTTCGTAGAAACCATTTGCCCCGTTCTCCGGTACTCTGCTGCAGTTTGCGGCTATCTTTGCGAGTTCATCTTTACGATTTGAATCCGATGTCTTTGCAGCCATTTCAGTTGCAAGTGCTGCATAGCGGTGTGCATAGTCAATGACCGCCTGGCAGCTTATGATTACAGCTTTGAGGAAACAGCTTCTGCGCGCATAATCAGCATCACCAAGTTTGCATTCCGAAAGATCCTTCGCGGCCTCTTCCATTATTCCCTTGTACCCGATTTCAAGTACCTTGTCATAATGAACACATATGTGACCGACACCGTTATAGAAATAGTTGCCCGGTGTGAATATATTGTGATCTATAGCTGTGAGAGCCTCTTTCGACATATATGCTGTCGCGAGCTCGCTGCTTGTTTTGCCCTTCCAGTATGGATCTACTTTCCTGAGGTCGGCTTTTGTCTCTTCAGATATATAGAATGGGTCAGCCTCTCTGTGCTCGACCGTGTCGAACTCAGCTTCAAGCCATTCATATGAAAATTCCGGATATGTCTGGCAGCCGCGCGGCGCCAGTGTTGTGCTTCCGACGATGAGTTCTTCATCGCGGATTATTATCGGCAGGCCCTTAAGAATGTGAGAGAATGCCAGTGCTCTTCTCATCACTATCGGCTGCCCCTCTGTCTCCCTGTATGACTCAGTTATGAGTTTTGCCCTCGCAGATTCTATCTCAGGCATCTTCGCATAAAGGTTTGCGACAAGGCGTGTGATACGATCAGTCTTCGCTATTTCATTGACATAATATTTAGCCATTTCCCGCTTTCTCCGTTCCGAAGCGCTTCCCTTATCGATTTGCGGCGCTTCTGCGCAAATCATTATTGTTTGTGTTTGTCTGGAATAAATACAGTGTAGCTTCCCACTGTTGTTTTCCTTTACATTATACGGCTGTCATATATGAAACGTCAATGAATTAAACACAATTATGTTTTGTTTAAGTTGTTTTCGTGGTGAGTTGATGTTGTTTTTATGTTGTTTTGTATTGACGTGCTCAAATAATGAGTTACAATAATAGTCATAAGAGTCTATGTATTCAGAAAAGGAATCCTCATGCTTACATATGATATTCATACCCACTCCGTCGCGAGCGGACACGGGACAACAGACACCATAGCTGATATGGCAAAACATGCGGCAATCGCAGGGATTCAGGTCCTCGGTATATCAGATCACGGTCCTGCAACACTCGGAGCCGGCACTACTTCTTATTTCAGAAGTCTTGCAATGGCGCCGAAAACAAGAGCCGGTGTAAGTATGCTCTATGGTATTGAACTCAACATTCTAAATGGCGGCGGGCTGGATCTTGATAATTCAATTCTGTCAGGCCTTGATTATGCTATTGCAAGTATGCACAAACCACCGAGAAAACCGGCTTCATCAGACGAAAACACCGCAGATTATATAAAGGCGATGCAAAACCCGTATGTAAAGATACTCGGTCACTGTGATAACACGCAGTTTCCCGTAGACTATTTCATGATCGTCGAAGCGGCCCGGGAAAACAATATAATTATCGAAGTAAACAACGCTTCTCTTCTTCCTGGCGGGTATCATCAGATGCCCGGCACAAGCACACGGAACAATTACCTCGAGCTTCTCCGCCTTTGCATGGAACGCTCCATAGCCATCCTCATATCCAGCGACAGTCACGGCAGTGCCGGGATTGGCAATGCTTCCGCCGCAGTAGAACTTGTCAGGCAGATAAATTATCCTGAGTCTCTCATAGTAAATGAGCATCCCGAACTGCTTATGCGAAGGAAATGATATGTTTTCAAACATAAATGATGATTAGATTTTTTATGTTAACTTACAGCATTAAAAAAGGAATGGCCGACGCCATTCCTTTTTTAATGATTCATGTCTTTTTAATAGCCTGTATATCCGCCTTACTCGGTAACAACGCCCTTTTGCAGCATGATGTTTGCATAAAGAGCAGACTCGCCTGTTGCGATGATCGCGTAAGCTGTCTTTGCTTCATCATAGAATGCAAAACGCTCGATATTTCCGATTGCTGCAGCTCCGCGGCTATCATGTTTTGCAACGATCTTTTTATAGTCATCCCAGATAGGTGTCTCCACCGGATCTCCGGGCATTACTTCCATCAGGTTTACCGGGTGTTCCACATATGTATCAAGGGGAAATACCTGCAGTATGGCATCCAGTATCTCCGGTACTCCGTGTCCGTCCGCGCGGATAACGATTGCGTCTCTTCCCATCGATTCTGCCGGGAAGTTGCCATCAGATATTACGATGCGGTCGCTGTGTCCCATTTCATCAAGTACCATCAACAGTTCAGGTGATAAGATCTTCGGAATTCCTTTTAACATTTTATTCCATGCCTCCATTTTATGATAGACTTGCTTTTTATCAAAGAAGGGAAAGCAATATATAAGCTTTCCCTTCAGGTAAATACAATTTCTTTGCCTGAACCATCAGGCGTTTATCATTTGTTTTGATTCATGTTGATTCAGGATCAGTCGTAAAGGTTAGGAGCGATCTGAGAATCAGTCATGTTTGTTGTGTCATACCAGTAGCCGTTCATAGGGAAGTCTTCAACCTTGTCGCCATTTGCTGCCATTGTCATAGCGTAGATTGAATAATAGCCCATCAGAAGAGGAGACTGTGTAACAGCGCCTGCCATTGTTCCGTCTGTGATAGCTGCCTTGATAACTGAGCCGGCATCAAATCCGATACCGATCATGCCCTTTGAAGGATCAGCATTGAGAACGCCGAGGTTGTTGTTAGCTGCAAGAACACCTTCTGCAGATGTCTGGTTTGAACCGAAGATACCAATCGTGTCTTCCTTACTCATGATCTTACTTGCTTCTGTGTTGCAAAGGTCAACTGTTGTCTGTGCAGGAACTGCTACTTCGATAACAACATCTGCACTTGCTTCGTCGCCGTTAGCGCCTTCAGCTGCGTTTACATAATACTCGTTGCCTGCAACTGCTACTGTCTTGCCATCAGCTGTAACAAGCTTGATGAGCTCATTGATGAAGCCAAGGCCACGCTGCTGGATATTAAGTGCTGTAGCATCCTGGTTTACTTCGCCGATTCTTACCTGTCCGTCAGCGCTTGCAATCTTATCCTTAAGAATTTCATACATCTTGTCTGCTGCAACTGAACCTGCTGCTGTGTTATCAGTAGCAACTGTAGCTACAACTGATCCGTCGGGAGCATCAGCAACACCTGTATCAAAGCAAACTACAGGGATGCTTGCGTCTTTAGCGCTCTGGAGTGAATCAAGAACTGACTTTGTATCGCATGCTGCAAGAGCGATTCCTGCAGGTTTTGCTGAGATTGCACTGTTCAGCATATTGACCTGGTCTGCGATATCTGACTCAGAATTGGGACCCTGTGCATCATATGTGATGCCGAGCTCTTCTTTAGCCATATCCATACCTGTGATAGCTGCCTGCCAGTATGTTGACTGGAAGCTCTTGACGATGACGCTGAAGTTATAAGCTTCTTTAGCTGTAACGCCTTCGAACTCTGTTCCTGTCAGCAGATCATTTGAAGCTGCTGTTGCCTCAGTAGCTGCTGCAGATGTTGCTGCCGCTGCTGTGTCTGTAGCTGCTGCAGAAGTTGCTGCTGCCGCTGCTGCTGTTGTTGCAGCTGCTGTTGTATCTCCTGTAGATGTTGATCCACATCCTACAAGCAGAGAACTTACAAGTGCTGCACTTACTAATGTTGCTAAAACCTTTTTCTTCATTTGAATCCTCCTTTTGGACTAAAAATGAATAGTATTTATATGAAGCTTTCAGGGCATATG
>JAQWCI010000122.1 GCA_028706005.1 Lachnospiraceae bacterium | reverse complement strand
GGTGGTCATGCATGTCTGCACAGGATGCCAGGTCTGATAATTGTTCAAAACTCATGTCATATGTTTTGCCGGTAAGCACAGACATATAGGCGACCCATTTTGCGTGGTCTACGCTGACACCTATGAGTTCTGATTCTACCTTGTCAAGTGCATATGACAGGGCAAATATAACGCCATTCATATCGATTTCCATGATGCTCCCCCGCGTCCTTCATTTTGTTCATTGTTTATTTAGTATAAGTCATCTGACTTCGATGCTCAACACTGTATCAAAACGCATAATATTGAAGAATATTCACGGAATTTGTTGTACAATATTTTTACCGGGAGGCAAAGTGCGTGAAGAGAGTTCTGCAGGTCATTTCAACATTTATAATAGCAGCGGTTTTATGTGTTTTGCCTGTATTCGGCGCAGACGGGATGAGTATTTCCGGCAATCCGCGTGTGTTGTTCCTGAGCTCGTACAGTTATGAGTGGGAGAGCAATCCAAGTCAGCTTGAGGGCATTGCGGATGTGATGAAGAACCATGCCGACATGGAATATGTTTTCATGGACACTAAGCGCAAAACATATGAGGATGTGAAGGAAGGCATTTATTCAGATATTGCTGAGAGACAGAAGATAAGAAAATATGATTATGTAATAGTGGCGGATGATGCGGCACTTGAGTTCGTAATAGAATACCGCGATGATCTATTCGCCGGAGTCCCAATCATTTTTGAGGGGATAAACGACGAAGAGTTCGCGTATGAAGCGGCAAAGGATCCGCTGATGACCGGGATTGTTGAGACTTTTCCTCTGGATGATACGATAGAACTTGCGACGAAACTAAACCCCGATGCAAGTAAAGTAGTGGCGGTAACAGATGACACTGTTTCCGGTAAGGGTTCGACCAAACAATTCCTGGACAGCGAAAGAAATTTCCCGGATCTGGAGTTTTCGACGATCGATTGTTCTGTTCTTTCGTATAAAGAGGTGGGAGATGAAGTCGCGGCATTGAGTGATGACACGATCCTGATTTTTCTCATGATGACAAAGGATGCGGACGGTAATAATTTTTCTCCGGGGGAAGCGGCACAGTATCTGTCGTCAAAGGCATCTATCCCCATATATAAAAGTGATGAGCTCGGACTCGGCGAGGGCTATTTTGGCGGAGTGATGATTTCATATTATGATATGGCGTCTGATGCGGCATCAATGGTTCTGGAACTGGAAGATGGCGCGGACGTATCTGATTACCATGTCCGGAAAGCAAAGAGCAACTGTGAATTTGACATCAATATGATGAAGAAGTTTGGGGTTACGAAGAAGGATGTCCAAAGTGCTTACAGTGGGGAGATTATTTTCATAAATGACGAGCAGGACTTCTTCAGAACATATTGGAAGATAATTGTTCCGGAGTTGGGCGTGATCCTGCTTCTCCTTATATTCATCAGCTATTATGTAGTAAGCAGCAGGAAAGAGAAGAAGCTGATGAAGGAGATGGAGAAGAGGCGCGAGAAGACTGCAGCCGCTGAGCGTGAGGCGATAGAGGCCAAAGCCGCGGACATGGCCAAGAGTGATTTCCTGTCCAACATGAGCCACGATATACGAACGCCTATCAGTACCATAATGGGGCTTACAGATCTGGCACTGGATGAAACTGACAAACCTGACGCGATCATGAATGATCTGAATGAGATACACAGTTCCAGCGAATATCTGCTGACGATCATAAACGACATTCTTGACATGAGCCGCATAGAAAAAGGGAAGTTCACGCTTGACAAAGAGTGGGTACGTGCGGACGATCTGGTTCAGTCATGCGTTGAGATAATAAAGCCGTCGATGGATGTAAAGGACATTTGTTTTGAATATCCTGATTACAGCAAAATCCCGAATGCAGAGTGTTATATAGATCCGGTCAAAACAAAGCGCATGCTTATAAACATTCTGAATAATGCATGCAAATTTACTTCGCCAGGGGGAAAGATCATCCTGAGCATCAATAATCTGAGACATGATGACAAAACCACGACAGATCAGATCACTATTGAAGATAACGGTTGTGGCATGAGCAGGGAATTCATGGAGAAGATATTCACGCCTTTTGCCCAGGAGCAGAACAACATGTCGTCAGTGTATCAGGGCACAGGGCTCGGATTGGCGCTCGCAAAGAGAACAGCAGATGAAATGGGCGGCAATATAGATGTTGAGAGCGAGTTGGGCGTTGGCACGAAGTTCATAATTACGCTGCCTTATGAATATCGGCTTGTTTCGGATGCAGACAGGAGCAGCAGGGACACTGATGTCGCAATTATTGAGAAAATCAGGGGCAGGCATATTCTGATATGTGAAGATAATGAGGTGAATATCAAGATAGAGCGCCGCATCATTGAAAATGTGGGTTGCGTTGTTGAAAGTGTTACAGACGGAGAAAAGGGCGTTGAGGCATTCAGGGCATCACCGGAAGGCAGTATTGATCTGATCCTTATGGATATCAGAATGCCTGTAATGGATGGAATTGAAGCGGCCAGAGCTATTCGCAGCCTTAAGAGGAGCGATGCGGGGACTGTGCCGATAATCGCTATGAGTGCAAATGCATTCACTGAGGATGTAGAGAAAAGCAAGAGAGCCGGGATGAACGAGCACTTGAGCAAGCCGGTAAACAAAGACGAATTGTATAAGGTAATGAGCAAGTATATATAGATGGGAAATGCTAAGGCATGGGGGAAAAGAGCATAATATGTGCTCAGGCATGGGGGAAGCATGAAATATAGGATCGCTATTTTTACATCTGACTGGAACTACAATCTGGTGACGCAGTTTTATGATGGATTGTACAGGTTTCTTGATGAACATCAGGAAGTCACTGTTTTTGTTTTTGATTGTTTTGCAGGAAAAGCGGAAGAGGGAGATGCAGGGTATTCGGAGTTCCAGATCTTCAATCTGCCGGATCTTCATGATTTTGACGGAGCCGTTATTCAGGGGAACCAGATCCTGAGCGATAAACTGCGCAATCAGATCATTGCCCGTGCTGCGGAAGCTGATATACCTATTGTTTCGTCAAATTACCCATCGAAGGGCTGCACATATATAGGCACCGAGAATTATGAAGCTATGAGCGAGATAGTGGAACACCTGATTTCGCATCACGGTGTAAGAAAGATGGCATATATAGGCGGATATATTGAGAGCCGCGAGGCAAAGGACAGAAAAAAGGCTTTTGTGGACGTCTGCCAGAAGCATGGCATCACTGAGTATGACACATATGATACTTTCTGGCTTCAGAGGAACGGAAATGAGGTGACAGAGCAAATTCTTGCGGGCACTCTGCCTGAAGCAATAGTGTGCGCCAATGATGATATGGCCTTTGGGGTGTGCGAGACGCTGCATGATCATGGGCTTGATGTTCCAGGAGATGTGCTGGTCACAGGTTTTGACGATGTCTCGACATCAGAGTGCTTCCAGCCAAGACTTACGACTGTCAATCGCGATTATGGTGATTCTGCATATCGCTCCATGTCTGTTCTCTATGAACAGATGGTCTCGGGAGATCGCACAATCAGGGTAGAGTATTCAAAACATATGCCGGTCTTTTCTGAATCATGTGGCTGCCATGAGCATATTCCGAATGATATGATCAGCCTGAAACGCACATTGTATACAAGAGAGAGGATGATGCGCGAATATCATTCGATTGAGAGCCGTATGATCGCGAATATGATGGACGCAGGCTCTTTTGATGATATATTCTCGGTCTTCGAGGACAATGCCATCAGGCTTTTTAACTGCAAGAATGTCTATCTTTGTATAAATAAGACAACTGATATGGCGGAAGGTGATGATCTGTCTGATTATACAGATCACATGATGCTTGTCGCATATTCCGGAGAAAAAAGCGGAGAGTACAAGGTGCAGCATGTCTATCATGAATTTGACAAGAAGGAGATCCTGCCTGAAGATTTCCGTATCTCATCGCAACTGTTTGTTTTGTACCCGTTGCATTATCAGGATGCCTGCATAGGGTATATCGCCATGGATGGGGTCTCGCCGGCAGGAGACCTTAACCTTCTTGAGAGTACGTTCAGTCTTATGGATATGGTAGTCGAGAATATGCGCAAGAAGTACCAGCTGCGCAGGCTTAACAAGCGGCTTGACGAGTTGTATATAAGGGATAATCTGACAGGCCTTTACAACCGGTTCGGCTACGACAAGGTAGGCGTAGTGAGGTTTCAGAAGATCCTCGAAGAGGGTGGCGAGGCAGAGATCCTTTTCATCGATATAGATTGCATGAAAGCAATAAACGATCAGCATGGCCACAAAGCCGGTGATACAGCGCTCATAACTGTTGCTGATGCCATAAGGAATGCCGTAGGGATAGAGAGGAATAATGTTTTCTCAATGCGCTATGGAGGGGACGAATTCCTGATAATAAGGCACAACGATGGTCGTGACGTCAAGCATTTGATAAGGGCGTTTCTTGATAAGAAGAACAAGACGGATGAATATTCATTTGATCTGACTGTCAGCATTGGCCGCGTCATCACGTCATACAAACAGAATCATGAGCTCGGCAGGCTTATCACAGAGGCTGACCAGCTCATGTACGAGATAAAGAAGAAAAAGAAATTGAAGTAACTCCGCATTCGTGGCATTACACAGAATCGATATTTGGGGCTTGCCAATGGCAGGCCTTTTTATAGTGCTGTTGATTTGTGGAGTTACAGATCATGACAGACAATAATACTGCTTGCAATTAGGTATTAAAGTGATATCATATTGATATCAGCACTGATGCTGAATTATTTGTAACACTTATATGTGGAGCAGCCGCATTGCGGATCTTCGCAAAAGTACCCAGGTGGGAGGAATAATATGAAAGAGAAAGTTTTGAATAATAAGAAGAATGGAATGTTAGTACTTGTTTTGACAATACTGCTGTATGCTGCCGCAGTAGTCGGCACGGTATTCGGCGGGATGATGATGGACAACCACCAGTCCCCGGCGCTGTTTATAGTCGCGGTCGTGTGGCTTTGCATAGGATGGTTCCCGTTCATGGGGCTCAAGGTGCTCAAACCGCAGGAGGCATTGCTCCTGACACTTTTCGGCAATTATGTGGGAACGATCAAGGAGCCGGGATTCTACTATGTGAATCCTTTCTGCGTCAGCGTTAATCCTGCAGCCAAAACAAGACTCAGCCAGAGCGGTGATGTTCAGGATGAGGGCAGTGCAAAGCAGTTTATCATCCCGGCAAATGGCATCAACATTGAGAGCAAGAACTCAGTCAACAACAAGATTTCGCTTAAAATCATGACACTCAATAATAACAGGCAGAAGATAAATGACTGTCTTGGAAATCCTATTGAGATCGGAATCGCAGTAACATGGCGTGTTGCAGATACTGCATGCGCAGTCTTCAACGTAGATAACTATAAGGAATACCTGTCACTTCAATGCGACAGCGCTCTCAGAAATATTGTGAGGCTTTATCCTTATGATGTAGCACCGAACGTAGACACAACAGGTGATGGGATTGCTGATGACGGCAGTCTTCGCGGCTCGAGTGAGCTTGTCGCAAAACGCATTAAGGACGAGATTCAGTCCAAGGTCACGATCGCCGGTCTGGAAATAGTTGAGGCAAGGATAACATACCTTGCGTATGCACCTGAAATCGCGGCAGTAATGCTTCAGAGGCAGCAGGCTTCGGCAATCATTGACGCAAGAAAGATGATCGTCGATGGAGCAGTAGGAATGGTAGAGATGGCACTTGATCGTCTGAGCCAAAATAATGTTGTAGAACTTGACGATGAGAGAAAGGCCGCGATGGTCTCTAATCTGCTCGTTGTGCTCTGCGGCAATCATGACGCGCAGCCAATCGTGAATTCAGGAAGCTTGTACTAAGCCAGACGTTTCAAATAACATGTGATTCCGGAGAGCAATGAATGGAAGAGAACAAGAAGAAGCAGGTGCCGCTGAGGCTTAATGCAAAACTTTACAGTGAACTGGCCGGGTGGGCGGAGGACGATTTCCGCTCACTCAACGGTCAGATTGAATATCTTCTGACGGAATGCGTGCGGGAGCACAAGAAGAGCGGCAAGAATACGCCGAAGGAATGAAGGATACTATGCTATAAGTGGAATATATTCCACATTATTGAGAACTCAAAATAGTTACCAGGAATCTGGATATTCAGAAAGGGAAGATAGATATGATTTCAGCAGCTGAGATATGGTTTTTTGCGATTGGAGCTTTTCTTTTACCGGTAGTTTTGATTGTTGTATGGAAAATAAGGACGGGCGCAAAGATGGCGCCGTTCTGGTGCGGGATGATCGTGTTCTTTGTTTTTGCGATGATCCTTGAGCAGGTTTCACACTATGTATTTCTTGTGATGCCGTGGGCGGGTTCGGAGTACATTAAGAATCACACGTTAGCCTATGCTGTTTATGGCTGTCTGGCAGCCGGGATTTTCGAAGAGACAGGACGTTTCTTCGCATTCTCGATCCCGCTTAAGAAACACAGAGAGCGCACGGCTTGCGTGACATACGGACTAGGGCACGGAGGCTGCGAAGCCATGCTCATAGCGGGAATGCCTGCGATTTCTTATCTTGTTCTGTACTACAATCCGGCGCTGGATACGACGTCGGCAATCAGCACAATTGTACCGGGGACATTGGCTCTCGGCATTCTTGAGCGGCTTCTTGCAATCGTGATACATGTTTCACTGTCAGTGATTGTCTTTACTGCCGTGACGACCGGGCGCAAATACCTTTATCCGGTGGCAATTGTCCTGCATGCACTCGTTGATGTTCCGGCTGTTCTCTATCAGAGGCAGGTAATCAGTGGGCTGGCTACCGTTGAAATATTGACGGCTGCAGAGAGCGCGATACTGGCCATTATTGCGTATAAGATGTATAGAAAACTGCCGGAGGCATAGATATACAGGCGGCACAGGAAGCGAAGAAAGTGCGGGAGGCGCAGGAAGATGCGAACTGAAACCCGGAATTGAACATGAGTTTTCACGAAATTCAGATGCAAATTGAATATTTGTATATGAGACTTGTAAAGGCGCCGTTCTGCGGCGCTGTTTTTGTGAGCTAACCTTAATATGACCGCTTTCAAGGGGTGCATTGCAACTAAATGAGATATTCGCTGATCAACCCATCCAGCAAGGCCGAGTCAAATGGGTGGGATAGGGATTCATAAGTCAGAATCAACGATGAACCAGGATAAATCTTGTTTTGCTCATATGATTCAATTTTCAAAATCGCATTTACACTATACTCGGGGT
>JAQWCI010000011.1 GCA_028706005.1 Lachnospiraceae bacterium | reverse complement strand
ATCAAAAGTGGAAGTTACCCTTTCAAACCGGAACTTCGGATTACAATTAACCCTTCGGATTTCAATTAACCTGCCGAAAATAGTTCTTCGTATCTGGAGTTTGACGGTATGAGCCCGGTGCTGATACAGGCCTCGCATGTAAGTACAATGAGAAGCGCGAATATCGCGTTCATGTCACCTGCAAATTCTCTCAATACGGGATTATTCAAAACATATAGTATGCCGTACGCTATTCCAAACAGTGTGGGAATAAACGGCAGCAACAGTCTTCTTCCCTTCCATGGGAGACGTGATTTTCTGGCAAGCTCAATAAAGAACAGCAGCACCTCAACGCCCATCCAGCCCATTACCACAGGATAAAGAACATTGTAGCTGTATCGGTCCCCGCGCTCAGGTATACCTCCCGGAAAAGAAAAAACAAGCTGATGAAGATCATTGGTCATCACTATAATGATCATGGTTATAGCCGGAATAAACATGAGATTATATTTACGCGGCAGTTTATAGCTCTCCGGATGGCCTACGCAAAGTGCCGCGAACAGGGCGAACAGTGGCACAAGCTGAATTGGTATGTAATACATATGCCAGCAATATCTGGTTGCTGCTGCGAATTCCTTCAGCATCATGTATTTTATTGTTCGTTCGGCAATCCAGAATAACAGCAGCGAATCTATTGCAAGAAGATACGTCCTGAGCCTCCCTTTCAATACACGCTGCCATATTGAAACTCCCCATGCGACCATCATTCCGCACTGGAGCAATCCGCGCAGCCACCCGAATAATATGGGGTGTATGCCATGTATGCTCACCGAACGCAGTACAGCGGCCAGTATGACAAGAAAGACAGATAGAACCAGTATTCTCTTTTCATGTGGATTCAGTTTCTGCATAGCGCCTTATTCTCATATCGCCTGAAAATATGTTATCCCTGCTGTGTTGACTGTTTTAGTCAATCGCGTTTCTTATTTCTTATACACAGAATATCATTATCAGGGGCAAACAAAAAGTCCCACGGTTTAGCTCCCCTCCAATAAGGATATTTACGAAAATCAGAATTATTTAGCATGACAGCCAAACTATGACCAAGGAAATCGAAACAACAGAATTGATTTATATCTAAACACTACCACCCCACATTGGACAGTGCCATGCGCCCCATTTTTGCGCCGTTTACACTCTTTTTTTGTCCGTTTTTCGGCAAATCGGTTTCCGTATAGCGTACCGCCTCAACAGGCGAAACCCTGCCTGCCATGTGTCCTGGCTTTAAGGTGCTGATGAACACCGTCACAAGAGCAAACAGCGCCGCGCCAATAAAAATCAGTGGATTTGGCGAAACCGAAACAGCGCTGCCGGCATAGCTGGAGTTGTTCATCAGCAGCCCATAAAGGCGGATGTCACGCACAATGGAAATTTGAAAATGTTGTAAATAATCAGATACCCGGTGAATGCAATCAGCAGAAGTCCGCAACCCAAGCCAACCATCGTCCCGGCATCCATGCCAAAGTTGGTGGACAGGTACGACCAGTTGACATTGCTGTCCACATAATTGAGGTCTGTTTCCACAGAGGAAAAGCCACTATCTGACAAAAGCCGGTCAAGCTTTGCCTGCAAATTTATGCTACTTGGGAACATGATATAGGCACTGATTGCTCCGGTCATGGCGTAATCGTCGTAATAGGCGCATTGCAGCTCATCTAAATGCGCATCGACATAGACGTGAGAAGCGAATATCTGCCCCACGTTGAAGGCCGGGGCACTCTTCCACCAGCCACACAGTGTAAATTTCCGTGTGATGGTTTCGTCCCTAATATTGAGCTCCAGTGGGACGGTTGCACCAAGCTCCATCGGCACACCCAGAAGCTCCAACGTTTTGGAATCGGCAATCACTTCGTTTTCCGTCTCAGGAACGTGTCCGACCTCAGGCTCGATGAAGGCTGAATGGTTTTGTAATATAGTCGTCTGCACCGGATTCAAGACCATCTTGCCGCAAGCAGCGAGTAACATTGCGCCACATGAATCTGATCATTTCGCAGCGCCATTGCAATTCCGTTGCTGAGCGCAATATCATCCTCTACCACAAATATTTCCTGCACACAAAACACCTCCTAGCTATCTTAATTTGAATTTCAATTCTATGTTCTGATTATAAGTTTACTTCTACTGCACCCGTGTCACAAATGCAAAAGATTATTTAGTATGCCATCCATCATCAAAGTTCTCTGCGAATCGTCAGGCATCTGTCTTTATTGAACAGCCGACATTTGAACTGCACGACATTTACCGTGCCCTTTCCGTATAATGAAGGCAGAGTTCCGCGCGCGTCCCGGTGAAAAGCAGGGTTATATGCCGTCATATGTACGAAATGATCTTACTGACGCTCTGCATGAATGCTTCGTTCCTCTCCTTCTTATCCGGCCAGTCGCAAATTCCCACGTCCAGCGCCCGGGGCTTATCCAAATGAAAATCGGCGTAGACGCAGTACCAGCAGGTGCGCTCCGCCGCGCCTCCCCGGGCCGTAAAGGCGGGGCAGTTCTGTCGTGGCCAGACGTTGCCGCCGGAGTTGGGGGCGGAAAGCGGCAGATCCTCCCGCCGCCTCGCGGTCTTATTCATAAGATCTAGCTCCTTCCTTTTGAAAGCGGGCGGGCAGTAAGCCCGTCCGCAATAGCGTTATTCCTGATTGACGTGTGCGCTGATGTCCCACAGCCCGCCGGATTCCTCATAGCTGAGCAGTTCGATTTTGTCCTGTTCGCCCGTGGTGATAACAGCAAAGGTACGCGTTGCGTCAGGGTATTCCGTGTTATGGTCTACCCACGTTCCGCTGTTGACATAGTAAGCGCCGTTACCGGCATCCTTCAGCGCGGGCACATGGGTGTGACCGAACACCACGATGTCGATGTTTTCGTCCGGGTTTTCAAGATACTGCGTCTTGGCCTGCTGGTAGTAGTAATCCCAGTCCACCGTTCCGGCTACAGCTTCGACGAATCCGTTCGGCACTCTGACACGGTTGATTTCCTGCCGCTCTGCCCATGTGCGTTGGATGTTTTTAAACAGCACCGGCGCGGAGATCGTGCCATCCTCCTGCTGACAGGGGTAGAAATCAAGATAAGTGTAGGCATCGTCAAAGCCCGCGATGTGCATATCAAATATTTTTTCGTCCAGAGCCTCGTTGGGCGTCATGCGCTCTGAAATGTTTTTTAGAAGCGAGTAGTAGATGTACGCTCCGTATTGGTCGGTGTCGCTTGTATCAGGGACATTCGTGACCACAGGCAGTTCCTTTTCTACGGTGGGACGGCCCTCCAGTACCCATGTGGCGGCGTAACGGGCGTAGAAAAATCCTGCCGGGAATATGGTGTCATCGTTGCCGCACAGCTCAGCGTTGGTAACTGTATCCGGCGCGGAAAACACGTCGTAGCGGTGACCATGCTCAATGGCAATCTCGTGCCGGTCGCCGGTGTAGTAATAGCCCAGCCCCTCGGCATCCCGCATCTGCTTAAGCTTGGGGATGGCCTCCTGCAAGACCTCCGTCTCCAGCGTCATGTCGTGGTTGCCGGGGACGTAGACAAGGTTGATGCCACTGTTGGCGACATTGTTCAGTTCGAAGATCACATCATGGTTGTTGGCGATAACATCCTTGTAAAACTGCGTTTCGTCGGTATAGGAGGAGTAATAGACGGGCAAAAACCATTCGTCCAGAAAATCACCTGCGATGACCAGCTCGCGCACATCGGATGTGCTTTGAAGCCGTTGAAGAAACTCAACGAGCAGCGGACGATTTGCCACTGTTTCGGAATATTCGTCATTGATGCCAAGATGAAGATCGCTGATGACGACAATTTTGTTCCGCTCGCTTCCCGCCGCCCACAACGGCTGTACCTCATCTTGCAAATCATTCTGCGCCTCCGGCTGCGTGCCGGTCTGTGCCCCACAGCCGACACAGACCGGAATCACGGAAACGGCCAATGCCATGGCTGCCAATGCTTTAAATTTTCTCATAAAAATTGCTCCCTTCTTTTTTGCTTTCCTGTGTTGAGGATAGCACCAAAGAGAAGGGAGCAATCATTATTTACTTAAAAGGCATGATTTTATGCTTAATGTTGTTGGTTTTTGAAAAACAATGCTTGACAAATGATTTTTACCATGATTTAAACCATGATGCGAACCTTAAATATTCCATTTTCTGTTTCATACACCAGCTCACCACCACACTTTTTCATAAAGTCATAAACACTTTGACTGCCCTTGCCGTGGCCTTTCTCTTGGGGAACAGGAAGACCGTTTTCGTCAAGCGTTACTACTCCCTCATAAGGGTTTGTCAGCTCAAGAATAAGCTGTCCGGTGTAAACGGCGGTAAAGTGCAGCTCTCGCTTTTCGGCAGGCAAAAGGGAAACGGCGTTCATAGCATTTTCCATGAGGTTTGAAATTACCATGGCAAGTGACAGCTCATCCACAGAAAGCTTTTCGGGAATATCCAGCCGCAGCTCACAGCGGATCCCCTGCTGATGAGCAAGCTGGGCATAGTAGGAAACGGCGGCATTCACCGACACATTGCGGCAATAGCTTTGGGGCTTTTGAGGAAGTGCCGCACTTTGCTGCTGCACAAAATCGGCAGCCTTGTCAGTTTCGCCTTGTTGCAAAAGAGAAAGCAGGGTATTGTTAAAATGGCGTCGGTCATGCTGGGCAATGCTCATCTGCCGCACCGTTTCATCCATCAGGGCAAGGCGCTGGCGAGTCAGCTCACGGTCAGACTGAATTTTGAGATTTTCCTCTTGCAATGCCGCCTCTTGGGAGAGAATTTTCATTGAGTAAACAATTGAGCCATAAGATGTTAGCACCACTGCAATCAGCAGCAGCAGGGGAATACGCTGCTCAGTCAGCGTTGCTACAATATCGTCCGTAAACACCGAATAGTAACCAAAGGCAAGATAAATCGCAAAGGTCACATAGAAAAACACATTCCAGTGCTCCACTACCTTTCGATACAGCGGACGCACCCAATATTTTAGCACCACATAAAACGCCAGAAAAAGCACAAGCCTGATGATCGAATTGGCATAGGCGGGATAGGGCAGCCTCCGTGAGAGGATAAAGCTCAGAATAATAACAATATCAGAGATATTCTGCACGGTAATATAGGAGAACAGCCATTGCATAAAGGTGTCCCGAAACAGAGGACGCACGGCAAAGCACACCACGGCGAACAGGATGAGGTCTATACGTGAGAGAAGCGTCAAATCGCCCCACAAATAGCAATATAAAGCTGTGCCGAAATCAAGTACAAGGATACCCAGCATAGCAAGTCGGGTCACCTTTTTACCGTATTTCGGTTGCAAAAGCGTCAGCATCAGAACCACATTCATGGTGGTGGATACCGCCGCCCGGAGAATATCCGGCAAATGTTCTATCATTTGCATCCCTCCCCAAGCCGGTAACTCATGTAGGCGTTTCGCACCGCCGTATAGTGCTTGCCGGATACCGGCACGAAAATTCCACCACGGAGGGTAAAGCCCTCTTTATCCAGTCGCTCTACGAAACTCATATTGAGGACAAACGCAGCATGTGGTGAAATGAATCGCTTATCTTTCAGCAACGGTTCAATATGTGTCCCGAAGCTGCCCGAGAGTGTAACCGTTTCAACCCTCTCTCCGGGAGTCAGCGTATAAACGGCAATGTGCCGCACATATTCACCGCAGATGACAGTGTCCGCCGAAAGCGTACGCAATCCCGCTTTTGTCTTGACTGTCACAGAAATTTTCTCACCAAAATTAACCTTTTGAGTAGCCAAATCCAGTGCGGTAAAAAGTGCTGCCTTGTCCACCGGCTTCAAAAGATAGTGCAGCGGATTGACGGCATAAGCATCCAGTGCAAAGCCCGGCTCGGTGGTAATGTAAATAATCTGTGCGTCAGTACTGACTCGGCGGATGCTCCGTCCCAGTTCTATTCCGCTGACCATCGGCATGACCATATCAAGCAAGAAGATGTGAAAGCTCTCCTGTTCGCAGGCAGTCAGAAGCACGTCCGGGTGGGAAAAATCCCGCACTTCGGCATTCAGACTGTGAATAGAGAGATATTCTTTTGTAATTACGGAGATACGTTGTAGCTCAACGGACATATCATCGCAGATGGCGATTTTAAGCATAGGCTTCACCTCGGTTTTGGTAACAGTTTTGGTAACAGTTTTGATTATTTTACCATAGATTAAGTTCATCCTAAGTTCGGAATCGTTTTGGCTGTCCTGAAGAAAGGAGTACCCAATATGGTACAGCAAAACGAAAAAATCACGGCTCTATATTTCCGTTTAAGCCAAGAGGATTGTACACCCCATACCGTCAAGGCGATGGCACTACATCAAATTGTACTTGGCGAAATCCAACGTATCACAGAGGATGCCAAATAGCATACGGAACAGTTTCTTCAAAGGGCTATGAAGTTGAAAAGCAGGAGCTTTCTGCAAGAGCAGCCACGCTGTGAAACGAAATCAGCACCCAGCAGGACAAACTGCTGAATGCCGACCGCTTTCTTGCTATAGTGGACAGGTACACCGATATCCGGGAACTGACGCCCGAAATTGTGAGGGAGTTCATTGACAGAATTGTAGCGCATAAGCGTTCCGAGTCGTGGAAGAAAAAAAACTATACGCAAGAGATAGAGGTATACTTCAACTTCGTAGGCAAGGTTTAAGGCACACGGTTTCCCGGGGGACTTTTTGTCTGTGCTATCTCACAACTGATTATATATGCAAAACACCTTTACCATAATTTCGTTGCTGCAATATCGATCACTGCCAGACCCATGGCGAATACCATCGCACAGCCGGTCATGATTATTGCGACCGCGTCTATCTTGAAATCCGATCTCCACTTTGTGTTAGCCACCAGGACTTCTATCCCCAATACTATAAACACACAAGGCCAGAACCTCATGATCTGCAATACAGGTATTGCTTTCCAGAATATTGAAACCAGGAACAGCACGCCGAGTGCAATAAGTGTCACTCCGAATGTGATGCTTCCCACACGATGTTCATTGTTCATTCTTGTCCCCCAGCAGTTCCTGCTTCTTGCCTTTGATCAGGCGTACGCCGATCCAGATGATAAGGGCTCCCACAAGTATACCGGGAATCACTCCTATCGCATCATCGATCATCCAGTAAATATTCTCCGGAATAATTTCTCTGAGCATGTCCCAGAGCGTGTTGAAGATCATCCATGCGCCGATCACTATGAGGACTGCCGCTATTATTTTATTGCGGCGCTTGTCGCTCAGATTGATCTCAGATAGTTTGAACATATAATTATCTTCCACAGCATTAAGCTGCTGGTCATCCATATGTGCCACATTCCTTGCGTGGAAGAACGAATAGAACCAGATGACAACTCCCACGAACATCAATGCGTCTATACGTGTGACAGCTGAGACAAAACAAATTGTCATGAAGACCGCCAGCAGTGATACTCCCTGCTTCATAAGTCCGGCATACATTTCAGCACAGCCGGGAATAAACGAAAATATAAATGTCCAGAAACCACTTTTCTTCTTTCTCATAACTACCTCCACAACTCCATAACGGAGCATTTTACTTAACTGTCTTGTTGCATTCGGGCGACTGTCCTGTGTCGCACTGCCGCAATCAGCATATTACGTTATTGCTTTGTGAAATACTCACCGTTAAGGAGTCCATCCACAAAAGTTCCTACATTTGTTCTTAACTCATTTCTCTTGCTGCGGATATTGTCTAATGAGGACTCCACTTTATCCGCGTTTGTTCTGATATTTGTACTTGCACTTGTCGCAAATTTCGGCACAAGGCTGTCTGTCTTTCCGGTCGAATAGCTGACCTGCGAAACAGTCATTATCAGGATTGCAGCGGCCGCCGCTGTCCAGACCTCAATGGAATACAGGAGAAGCTGGCGTTTTGCCGACTTATGCGATGTCTTGTCGCCGCTTCCTGTCACTGTTATCGGTGCTTTGGCATCATCATTGCCTTCCTGCTCCGCGACATTTGCAATTATTTCATCAGCAAGATGGGCCGGTGCCTTCAACATATGATTTTCTTCTACATCTTCAATAAGAGCATTCAGTTCATCATCCGTCATGTAACTCATCCGCAGTGTGCCTCCTTCCTGTATTCCTGATACATATCGCTGTACATTTCCCGGAGCATCGCCCGGGCCCGGTAAATCTGTGTCTGAATTGTCTTGATGTTCTGTCCTCGAGCCTCTGCGATTTCTCCCGGCGATCTCTCATTGTAGAAATAAGCGATCGCGATTTCGTCGTACGGCGGCTTAAGCTTCCTGCAGTTAGCTTCCAGCTGCCGCCTCAGTTCTCTGTCCTCAGTTTCCTCCGACGTGGAGCTCCCGCCCGATGTGAACATATCAAGCTTCTCGCTTTCTGTCGGCTCCACCCTTTTATTTGCTCTCAGGTAATCAATGCACTTATTAGAGGCGATCCTGCACAGCCACGCCTTGGCATTGTCATCCCGATAACTTTCGATGTTCTTAAACGCCGAGAGATACGTTTCCTGAGTCAGATCCTGCGCCGCAAAATAATCCGACGTCATCCGGTAGCATACCGAGAAGATCAGGTTCTGGTATTTATCTATCAATTGTTGTAATAATTCCTGTTCCAGAACGATCTCGTCCCTTCTTGTGACTTCTTTTCCTTCTCAAGCGCTTTCAATAATATAAACGTATCTGCCGGTCCAAAATCTTCAACTTTGTTCAAAACAATTGTCGACTGATTTCTTTCGAAGTATGCTGCATTCTTTCTCCATAAAAAAAGGGATGTCTTCAAAAGGAAGATCATCCCCGAATATTACCTTGAGTTAAAACTACAGTCTCCAGTACATCCATTCCGGTTCTTTGAAGCTGTCTTTATTGAACAGACCCTTGAGATCGACAAATACCTTAGACCTCTTTCCATCACGGAACTCCGGCTTATAAAGTTTTGATATCGATTCAGGTGTAAACTCCTCGAATTCTTTGTGTTTGACAGCCATAAGGACAGCATCCACATCATGTACATCGTCCATTGAAGAGAATGTCACACCGTATAGTTTCTTCGCTTCTTCTGCATCGCCCTCGGGGTCAACGATCATCGGCTCAATGCCGTATTCACGAAGTTCCTTTACAATGTCGAACACCTTGCTGTTACGGGTATCCGGGCAGTTCTCCTTAAATGTAAATCCAAGGATCACGACACGCGCGTTCTTGACCGCTATGTCATCCTTTATGAGAAGTTTTACCATGCTCTCGGCGACGTACTTGCCCATATCATCATTGATGCGGCGGCCGGAAAGGATTATCTGTGAATGATATCCGAACTGCTCTGCGCGGTATGTCAGATAATAGGGGTCGATGCCGATGCAGTGCCCGCCTACAAGTCCCGGCTGGAAATGAAGGAAGTTCCACTTTGTTCCTGCTGCCTCCAGCACGCTCTTGGTATCTATTCCCATCTTATGGAAAATGATCGAAAGCTCATTCATGAATGCGATATTGATATCACGCTGTGAATTCTCTATGACCTTGGCTGCCTCAGCGACCTTGATGGAATCAGCTCTGTGAACACCCGCCTTTACAACAAGCTCATAGACCTTAGCCACAGTGTCGAGCGTCTCTGCATCCATACCTGAAACAATCTTCGTAATAGTCTCAAGACGATGTACTTTATCGCCCGGGTTTATTCGTTCCGGTGAATAGCCGATCTTCCAGTCTGTTCCGCACTTAAGGCCTGACTCCTTCTCAATGATCGGGATACATGTCTCTTCTGTAACTCCGGGATATACTGTCGACTCAAAAACAACTACTGTGCCCTTTGTGAGGTTCTGCCCGACAAACTTTGAAGCACCCTCAACAGGAGTGAGGTCAGGCGTATGATCATCGTTTACAGGTGTCGGCACAGCGACGATTATGAAACTTGCTTCCTTAAGTTTTGCCGGATCAGCAGTAAATTCAACTGTAGTATTTTTCACAGCCTCATCACCGACTTCCTGCGTCGGATCGATGCCCCTCTTATACTTCTCAATCTTGGCTTCATTGAAGTCAAAACCTATGACCTTTATTTGTTTTGCAAAAGCTACAGCTATCGGCATTCCAACATAGCCCAGCCCTACAAGTGCAAGTTTGTCTTCTCCTGATAACAACTTCTCATAAACGTCCATTATCTGCAATTCCTCCTGCTTCCTTACTGTGTCACCTTATTATAACGGTCTTTACAGATTGTGCACAAAAATGTTTTGCCAACTACCGGATCATGTGCGCTTTCCGCTTCCAGCCGCGTTATCAATCTCTTCAAGATAGCACTTAATGACTTTGCTGCGGTCGAATTCACGTTCCATCTTAACACGTGCTGCAAGCCCCATAGCTCTGCGCTCCGGGAGTGGCATCAAAACAAATTCATCCATCGCTTCAAACAGCGCATCAGCATTCCCGGGCGGGTAAAGGAGCCCCGTGACGCCAGGTTCCACTATTTCCCTGCATCCGCTGATATCGCTCACCAGTTCCGGTCTTGCCGTGGCCGATCCCTCCATGACAACGTTCGACATTCCCTCGTGATATGACGGCATTACTATGGCATCAGCCTTACGAAGAAAAGGAATGATATCAGTCGTATACGGATGGCTCTTAAGCCAGCCTTCCTTTTCGCCCTCTTCAAGTTTTGACGTATAATCATCATCACAGAAACCGACTGTCTCACATCGCACCCGGTCGCCGTATTTCTCATGAAGTCTCTTCGCGGCACTCATATACTCATCAGTGCCCTTTTCCTTCATCAGGCGTCCCGCATAAAGAAATCTTATCTTGTCGCCATCATGGCCGGGATAAGGTTCAGCTCTGTGGATCTCAAGATCCACACCTGATCCTGAAACAAGCCTGTCTTTGTCTGCAATTATTCCGTATTTCCTGAATATCCCTCGATTCTCGGCATTCTGAAAAAAGAGACAGCTGCAATTCTTAAGGCTCTTCCTATACATCCCGGTAATTATCTTAAGCAGTGCTCCGCCCTTCTCAAATGTTGATCCCAGTCCGGTCACAGTCGTAATATATGGCACCCCCGCTTTCGATGCCGCATAGCCGCCATATATATTCGGTTTTATCGTATATGTGAGGACAACATCAGGCTTCTCATCACGGATCAGCGACTCATACGCTCCTATAAGCTTCAGATCATGCGCCGGATTTACTCCGCGCCTGTCTATATCAGTATGAATGACCCTGCAGCCCTCCTTCCTTAGAAGGTCTGTTTTACTGTCATCAGGGACAGAGACTATAACTTCATCTCCTCTATCGATAAGCGATGTCAGAAGTCCGTTTCTGAAATCGTAAAGTCCGCCTGAATGATTTGCAAGAATCAGAGCTCTCAAATAGACCTCCTGTCCACGGAATCATTATGGATTCCAACCGGATTATGGTACCAGAAGCAGTGCATTCCGAGTCTGCCAGGAGCTATGAAATCCTTGGAAATATTGTCTCCTACATACGCCAGTTTTCTGTATGGAAGTCCCATCCTCATTGCCATTATCTCGAATGCAACAGGACACGGTTTGCGGAAAATATGAGGATCATTGCTCTCCCCTGCCAGCTCGTCAGTTATGATTATCTCTTTTACTCCGGGATCTGAATCAAGCCCCAGGACTTCCAGTTTTTTGTGCTGTCTTGCAGGCGGTCCGTCAGATATTATTCCTATTGCGATCTTGTTCTCTTCAAGAATATTTATAAGTTTCTGTGCTTCGTCCGTCATTTTGATTGACGGATTCTGTCCACGATAAGCCTCGAGAAGCTCCTGCTCTCTTGCTCTGCTCTCCTCGGAATCCTCTGCTTCGTGCGTACTTACCAATTCACTTATAGCTTCCCTGCCCGCATCAAAGAGCGATAACAGCTCGTCAAAAAGTGCGTCCTCATCCTCACCGTACCATCTGGCTGCTATTTCTGCCACGACATGGAACCCGCTCTTTACATAGTCGACCTCATCATAAAGAGTGTCATCCAGATCAAGGATCACGCCTCGTATTCCATCAAGCTTCGATGCTACATCTGAGAGCTTTGTAATATCTGTAAGTTTCGTTCCTCCTGAGAGAACACTCTGATCGAAGCGGCTGTACTCAAGCCCGTCCTCTGCAGCATTTTCCTCGTATGTAAGCTTTTCGCCGAAAAGAAGTTTTATCGCAGCACCCGCACTGTCCGCACCTGCCTTCATAGACAGCGGTGCGCCGCCACCAAAGCGGGGATTGATCTCTATAAAATAATCAGTATTTGTTTTGGAATCACGAATAAGCTGAACTGTTATCGGCCCGCATGGATGGAACTTCGTGGCGATAGCCTTAGCCTCCGCTACCATCTGTGGATCCGCGGTGATAATTGTTTTGATGACCTCTCCTTCACGGACAAGGATGCGCTCTCTGGGCGTAATATAAACAGGATCACCGTCATAGTCGCAGAACATATCGATCGTATACTCGCGGCCTTCAATAAAGGGCTGGATTATGTAATCGGGCACTTCCCTTACATATGTCTTGAGCTCTTCCTCAGAATTCACCGCAAAAGCATTGATCGATGAGCTTCCATCCTTCGGTTTGATAAAACAAGGGTAGCCGCCTTTGTATTGACTTATAGAGTCAACCGGCTGTGGGGACTTGAGACCGCACTTTTCAAAGAAATCAGCTGTGAACCGCTTGTCCCTGCAGATGCGTATCATCTCGGGCGCGCTTATCATCACCTTTGTTCCTATGGCTTCAAACTCTTCCTTGTGCTCTGAGAGTATAAGAAGATCGGTATCGATCGTAGGTATCAGAAGATCAATACTGTTATCTTTGCATATTTCGAGAAGTTCGGGGATATATTTGGGATTCCTTATCTTCACTGTTATATGAGTCCTGTTGCAATAAAAAAGAGCCGGTGCAGTCGTCGCTATGTCGCTCCCATGAATGCAGACGCGCCTTCCCAGACGGTCAGCCGCATCGCGAAATGCTTCGACAAGCTCAACTCTTCTACCGACACTTGTAAACAGAATATTCTTTATCATTTAGTCTTCCTTCTCCGGCGAGCCCATGAACTCTTCCATTGTAGCCGATGTCGCAGACTGGATCCCATCATGGTGAATGACTACAGAAACTGTTCTGAATATGATTTTCCAGTCGCCGGTAAAAGTAATGTTATCTACATACTGCACATCATAATCAAATTTCTGTTCCCAGCTTATGGCGTTGCGCCCGTTCACCTGTGCAAGTCCTGTAAAGCCCGGCCTCACTTCATGACGCCTGGCCTGATGCGCATTATACCTCGGCAGGTATCTGACAAGCAGCGGTCTTGGTCCAACGATACTCATGTCGCCTTTGAGAATATTAAAAAGCTCCGGCAGTTCGTCCAGCGATGTGGAGCGGAGCTTCCTGCCAAAAGCCGTGAGCCTCACTTCATCCGGCAGCAAATTGCCGTCCTTATCCTTAGCGTCAGTCATCGTCCTGAATTTATAAAGTCTGAATACCTTAGCATTCCTGCCCGGTCTCTCCTGCCTGAAAAGCACAGGACTTCCGAGTTTTGTCCGCACAAGAACAGCCGTGACGAGCAGGACCGGTGAGAGTATCACTGTCGCTATCAGTGCCAGCAGGAAATCCTGAGGGCGCTTGATGAACTTTTCGTAGAAACCCTTCCTGTGCATTCTTCAATCCTCAGAAGCAGTTCTTCACTATGTCGATTATTTCCTGCATGTCCTCTTCGGAGTTCTTGATGTCAGACGGCAGGCAGAGCCCGCGATTGAAAATGTCTTCACATACTGATCCTGCGCCATTTACAGGATTCTGTCTTGTTCCGTTTGCCGTGATGTAGTCGCACTTCTCATATACCGGCTGCAGATGCATCGGTTTCCAGATGAGCCTCGACTCAATGTTTGCCGCAGCAAGATTGTCCATTATTGTATAAGGTGATACCTTGCAGTCAGGCGCAATTGTCATGCATGAGAGCCAGTTGTTAGCGTGTCCCTTTGGATTCATCGGGTTCATGGTAATCGCCGGTACATCAGCAAAAGCTTTCCTGTATTCATCGTAAATTGCGTTCTTCCTCGCCATGTGCTCGTCGAGGTGCAGGAGCTGTCCTCTGCCGATACCTGCGGTGACATTGCTCATGCGATAGTTATAACCGATCGTAGAATGCTGGTAATACGGCGCCGGGTCTCTTGCCTGAGTCGCGAGGAATCTGGCTTTTCTGATAGCCGCCTCATCCTCTGATATGAGCATTCCACCGCCTGAAGTCGTAATTATCTTATTGCCGTTGAATGAAAGGATTCCGAACGCACCGAAAGTTCCGAGCTTCTTATCTCCGAATGAACTTCCGAGTCCCTCCGCAGCGTCCTCTATGACCGGCACGTTATGCGCGTTGCATATGTCCATGATCTCGTCTATCTTAGCCGGTGTGCCATAAAGATGCACCGGAATTACGGCCTTTGGGTGAGGGTATTTTTCGAATGCCTTTTCCAGTGCCTTAGGATCCATATTCCAAGTGTCCTGCTCAGAATCTATGAAAACAAGTGTTGCCCTTTCATATGCCGCCGGATTGCAGCTCGCTGAGAATGTCATCGACTGGCAGAAAACAACATCTCCCTCATGTATGTCAAGAATGCGGACAGCGAGGTGAATTGCCGCAGTTCCGGCAGACAATGCCGCCGCGTGCCCTATCCCCATATATGCTGCCATTTCTTTTTCGAATGCGTCGACGTTCGGTCCGAGCGGTGCGATCCAGTTCGTATCGAAAGCTTCCTGAACAAATTTCTGTTCCTCGCCATGCATTGTCGGGGAGCTCAAAAATATCTTATGTGATGCCATCTTTACAGATCCTTTCCCTACTGGTTTGATTTCGCAGCTTCCTTCGCCGCTTCCTGTTCTGCCGCCTGTTCTTCAGGCTTCTTATATGTGGGGACTATCACCTTGACATAATCCCTAATATCAGCTGATTCGCTCTCTGCCGCGACCTTAAGTCTGTCGAGGTCTCCCTTGAATTTATCCTCATCGAATTCTATAGGGCGTCCGATGTGAATCTGCCTGTTGGCAGTCTCCTTCATGCCCTCTTCCTTCATGAGCATCTCTTCATAAAGTTTCTCACCGGGGCGAAGTCCCGTGAACTTTATCTCGATATCCTCACCGACTCGGTATCCTGAAAGCCTTATAAGATTCTCGGCAAGATCAAGTATTCTTACGGGTTCACCCATATCGAGAATAAAGATCTCTCCGCCCCTTGCATACGCCCCGGCCTGCAAAACAAGTGAGACCGCCTCGGGTATGGTCATGAAATACCGTATTATGTTGGGGTCAGTAACTGTAACAGGCCCTCCTGCCGCGATCTGTCTGCGGAACAAAGGGATGACTGAGCCGTTACTTCCAAGTACATTGCCGAATCTTACTGCTACAAATCTTGTATTCTTATATAGCTTATCACAGGTCTGTATTATCATCTCGCAGATGCGCTTGCTGGCTCCCATAATATTTGTGGGATTTACAGCTTTATCTGTTGATATCATTACAAAGATGCTCGTACCGTTCTCTGCCGCTGCCCTGGCTGTCTTGAGCGTTCCGAAGACATTGTTCTTGATTGATTCACAGGGACTCACTTCCATAAGCGGAACATGTTTATGTGCAGCAGCATGATAAACAATGTCGGGATGATATGTTTTGAATACCCAATTAACCCTGTTCGTGTTGCGCACAGAGCCTATCAGCACCACCATGTCGAGCTCAGGATGAGAAATCTTGAGCTCCTGCTGGATATCATAAGCATTGTTCTCATAAATATCGAAAATTATCAGTCTCTTCGGTTTGTGCCCTGCTATCTGACGACAGAGCTCGGAGCCGATGGAACCACCGCCTCCGGTTACAAGGACTGTTTTGCCGCTGACGTATCCGATTATGGATCCTATATCTACCTGGACAGGTTCGCGTCCCAGGAGATCTTCTACCTCAATATCACGAAGCTTGCTGACATTCACCTCGCCGTTCACGAGCTGGTACATGCCAGGCAGAGTGCGGACTTTGCAGCTTGTTTTGCTCGCTACCGCAAGGATGTCCTTGAGTTCAGATCTAGGCGCGCTCGGAATGGCGATTATTATCTGATCGATATCATAGAGCTCAGCACACTCGATTATCTTATCGCGGCCGCCTACGACCTTGATACCCTGGATATAGCGGCCCCATTTGCCCCTGTCGTCATCGATGATGCACTTGATGACCATGGTGGAAAAATGGCTGCCGATGATTTCCTTGATTATGATATTCGCGGCTTCCCCGGCGCCTATTATCATGACCGAAGTGCTGTTTGATTTATTCTCGCTCTTATGCTTGAGCGTGCGGAGGAACCTGTACGAGAACCTGGAGCAGAACTCAAAGGCTATCAGGAAGAAAACATACAGGAAATAATAGCTCTGCGGAACCGGCTGGTTCTCCTCGATGCGGAAGAGCTGGAGCAGGATCACGTTTCCGACACCTGAGAGCACACATGCGATCACGAGATTCTGAAGTTCCGTTTCCCCGGCGTAAGCCCACAGAGAATGGTACATTCGAAAGGCCCAGAATATGGCGATCGTCATTATGATATTGATGGGCAGGAACTGCGTTATCGGGCGCAGGAATTCGTGCGGAATGCTGTCCATATGGAATTCGTAACGCACCAGAATTGAGAGATAGCTGGCAAGAATAATGCTGATAATATCGTACATTATCAGCGCTGTCCTTCTCCATAACAGTTTAAAATTCACAGGTCTTTTATCTTTCATGTATTATATGTCCCCATATCGGAAACCCGGTAAAGACGCTTTCCGGTCAGTTTTTCAGTCAGAGTTCTCCACGTCCTTATTGCTTATAAGGAGCGGCGCAATTGCAAAGAACAGTATAGCAGTCAGAGGGTTTGACAGGTGGAAGACCCACTCGACCATGCCGGCCATTGTAAAGCCCGTCACCACGGCAAGCGGAATAAGACTTCCTTTCCCTTTCCCATGCATATCCCTAATATAATATAGTGCTGCTCTCACAAATGTCAAAACCATTAACAGCACAAAGTAAACACCCACAGGAATACCGTGATCATAAGCCGTCTGAAGGAAGGTATTGTGTGCGTGGATCGCAAGGCTCCCATCATCCAGGACGGCGTTCATATCATCGTGACCTGTCATGTTGAGCTGCGCTATGTATGCTCTCCATATTTCAGTGCGTCCGTTTGAATAATCCTGACTATCCTGGCTACCTGTGTCTTCCGCAGATGAAGTATCCGGCATCGTCATTGTGACATCTCCGTCACCAGCATCAGCCACCATCCCGATAGCAACGGCGCTGATGGCATCGTTCTTCGCCAGGTAATTCTTCTCCATGTATGGCGCTATGCTTGTCGCATCCTCCCCGGAATCCTCACCCTTATCACCGTAATAATCGTACTCTCCCTCTTCAAATCCGAACATCTTACTTCCGAATACCTGTCCGAATCGCTCTATGCACATGAAATACAGCGAATCCCAGTTATGGCCGCGTCTGATTGAATCCGGGTATGTCTCAAGAGCATATATTACAGGTCTGGCATATATTGTCGATACCAGTCGCTGCATCGTGAACACGGCAGGAAAAGCCACCGCTGCAGTGAGCAGCATAGTCGCCAGGCAAACGCCAAGGCGCCGCACCCTTATACCATTTCTCCTCACTGTGAAGAAGAACAACATTACCAGCGCGACGACTGCGACCGCCATGATTCCTGTCCGCGACATCGTGAACAGCATATATACAGAAGCTACCGCGAAAACAATTGCTTCCTTCCAGATGCCCGCCGCAAATTCTCTGAATTTCTTTCCCTCATTCTCACGTATCTTCATGAGGAGCCTGGGCATCACAACAGCCAGGACCATTGTGAGGTACTCGGCCGTCACTGTGACTGTATGAAAATTCATCGCAAATCTCGTAAAAACAAATGAGAGGAAAAATCTGTGTGCCATGCAGAATATCACATTGCATATGAACTGGAGGCAGACTCCGCGTCCCAGTATATCAAGCCATTTTCTTCTGCTGCCGCTGAAATAATACACGACATAAAAGACACCAAAAAAGATCGTCAGCATTATCGGCCAGACTCTTGTATTTCTCATGATGATTATCATCGCAAAGAAAGCTGCGAGAGGAATTGCATACCAAAGGCAGATCTTCGGTCTGCGCTCTTTCCTGCTGCCGGTCTGCGCAAGAGAAGCTTGTTTTGCCCTGCCCCTTAGTTTCTCCCAGGGCAGCATAAGTATTATAAGGACTATGAAAGCCGCCGCCATCTTGCGCTCTGTGATCGCATGTACATCATCAGACAGGGCATTCATGTATTCGCAGTCGAATTGAATAATGAGCGCTATGCAGATTATCTGAAGCCACTCTCTGAGGCTGGCAGCCGCTGCCGTACCATCCGCAGCCGCGCTCCTCTTGTGCCACAGCGCATACAGAAACGTGAGTGCCGTGATGACGATTCCGACAATGTACAGCGTGTTGTCGCTCGCCCTGTAATCAAATAGTTTCATCGGCCACACCATCACAGCGAGCACAATTGAGACTGTAATTATTACAGGTGACAAAACACACTGCATGACGCGTAGAACTGTTGTCGTAAATTCACGTTCAGGGTGCCTTACCAGGAATTTCCTCACTGCAAATATCAGGAGAAATGCTGCCGCGGCAAAACATAATATAAGGCCGCAGCTCTTCTTTACTCCGATAAGATCGTTCCACTCGAGCGACATCATCATGAGATATCCGTCCACGACAGTATCCTGCGTCGTGTCGCTCACCACCTGGGGGTTGTTGTATGACACCTGATAATCACGGTATATCGTTGCCTGCAGCGCCACAGAGTCCGCGGACGGCTCCGCCATTCCCAGTCTGAAAGACCCTGCGGGAGCAAGTGTCGCGCCGTTTTCATCATCTATGTACGCCTGCTCGGTAACTATGAGATAGTACTGTCTCCCGACTTCCGTGTCGACATTCATTTCAAGCTCGACCCAGCATGGAGCGTCTGAAAGATCCTCGACGATTTCCTGTGCTATCGGTGTCGGTCTGCCGTCGTCTGCGACCTCATAGAGTGTAGCGACAAAGCCTGCTGACTCATGCCATTCTGCAACGTACAATCCAAGATTCTTAAGATGCGTACCATCGGCAATAAAGAACTCTCCTATATCATGACCCGGCACTATCGAATCTGACGTGCCTGCCATTATAGTTGTCGCATCACCCTTTGAATCAAAAGCTGAGCTGTGTGCAGTTCTCCAATAGCGGAGCGGCCAGACAGACAGAATAAGAAGGATCATAATGATAAATATGACCCCGGTGAATGCAGTTTTGCCGGATATCTTTCTCTGAATCATATATTCGTTCTACTCCTGATTTCATTCCCGCCAGTGGGCCGAAATCATTTATCGTCATCCGTGAAAGTCGTCTCGCGTACCACGTACTGAGGTGCCTTGTTGACCGTGATATAAGTCCGTCCGATATATTCGCCGGCCATGCCGACCATAAGTATCGTCATGCCTCCGAAGAAAACGACCGCGCTCATGAGCGCCGAAAATCCCATAGGAACGCCCGGATTTACTATCTTCTTGATTATCGTATATATACCGTAAATGAAACCCGCAATGGCACTTATCGAGCCCACAAATGTCGCTATGCGAAGAGGTTTTATCGAAAATGCCGTAAACCCGTTCATCCACAGGGCCAGCAGTTTTGTGAAAGTATACCCGCTCTCTCCGGTCTCGCGCTTTCTGTGATTGACTTCAACATTTACAATATTTGTCGTAGCTCTGAGAACAAGTCCGATAAGATACGGATAACTGTTCTCATATCTGAGCACCTCATCCGCTATGTAACGCCTCATGCAGAAATAGCTGGACACATAGAGGTCGCGCGGCTTTCCGAGCATGCTGTGAGTCATTTCCTCGTTGAGTGCCGTCCCGAAATTTCTGAAACCACTGTGTTGCTTGTGGTCATATTTTGCATAGACGACGTCCGCGCCATTGTCTATAGCCGCAAGAAGCTTTCCTGCTTCATCGGCCGGGGTCTGTCCGTCATCATCAAGGCATATTACATAATCACCTTTGGCTTCCCTTATTCCTGCCATCAAAGCTGCATGCTGCCCGAAATTCTTTGCAAGACAAACACCGCGTCTTTTCGAAGGATCTGACGCGCTGCAAAGCTCCCGTATCTTGTCCCACGCAGGTCCGCCGCAACCGTCGTTCACCATCACGATCTCCGATGTGTACCCGTCAAGAGTCTTCATCGTATCATCGATTTCCTTTACGACGCCAGGAAGAGTCGCCTCCGAGTGATAACAGGGAATGACAAAACTCACGAGTTTTGAATGTTCTGCTTTGTGATCTGCACCTTTATTGATGTCTTTTCTTCTGATCGACAGGACGTCCATGTCTTTCTTCTCACCGTCAGTGCACTCAACATCTTTTATAAGCCCCGTTATCGTATATCCGACCTTTAAGAGGCACTGGATCGAAGGTATGTTGTCCGTAAATATTCTTGAGAAGACCCTGTCCACTTCAAGATTGTCAAGGCACCACTGAGTCCCGAGCCTGAAGGCTTCAGGACCATAGCCTTTGCCGTGTCCGCTCTTGTCTCCGATGAAGATTCCGGCCTCTATCTCGCGCTTTTCGCTATCATAATTCTGATATACAAGACAGCCGATCGCGGTCCCGGTCTCCCTTACAACTATCATGAAATGAATGCGCTCTGCGTTCTCAGGCGCCACCTTCTCAAGAAAGTATTTTTTCTCACTCTCAAGTGTAAATTCCTCGCGGTAAACATATCTCCTGCGAGTATCTTCATCGTTGCGCCACCCGACTATAAGTGCGCAATCATCCAGCGTCATCGGACGTATTGCAAGGCGCGCGCTCTCTGCCTTATAAATTTTCCCGTCAGTCCACTTCATATACGTCAAAACTCTCCTCAATACTATCGACTTTATTTATACTGACCGTAATTCCCTTTGATTCATACCAGTTCTCAAGCCACTGCATATCACTGCCTGTTTCGCTGACAAAATACACATTCTTATCAAGGATCAGCGCTTTCGCCATATCTGAAAGATCCGTGCCATCAAGAGCGCTCGTTCCGTGATCCGTAAGTCCTGCTCTCTCAAGTTTTGAGAGCCACAGCGGGCTCTTCACCGCCCAGCCTCCCGCGAGGTCGTGATTGGCGCTCACATAGCCGTCACCGTTTTCTGCATTTCCCGGGTAGAAGGTGAACATCTTCTCCGAAAAATCTACCATCGAATAAACGTCCGTGAAATAGAAACTGTCACTGTGTTCATCGCAGTATGTAATGTACTCATTGTAGGCCTCATTTGTTTTGCCACGTCCCAGCTTTTCATCACTGACTTCTCCCTCCGAAATAAAGAGGAAGACTGCCGATGTAAGTATAAGTATAGTCTCTGCCGTCAGTCTGTCCGGCGTTCTGTTCGAAGGGCTCCAGCTCCGGCCATATGTCTCGATCAGTGCGAACAGTATAACAAATTCGCAGTAATAAAGGCTGTGCGTTATACGGACCGGATCGCGCCCGCCATACATTATGTACATCCACAGTGCCGATCTCGCCGCAAACAACAGGAGCTCCGCCAGGACGATTCCCGCAAAAGACTTCCATGCCGCCTTTGCTGCGACCTTGTTCTTCTCGCCGCCGACTCTTGCCGAGACATCCATGAACGCCATAAGGAACAGCATGAGGTAGCAGCCGAAAACCAGAAGATTGTACGGCGTGTCATTATCGGCACTGTCGCTCGTGCCGAACAAGCCCGTATCAACACAGAAAAGATGCGTCCTGTAATTCCAGAAAGCTTCCTTAATACGCTCTGTTCCGGTCTTCTCTGACTTCCATACTGCTTTTGCGTATATCGCTATCTTTTCGAGCTTCTCAGTATTTATATCATCGTCAAGGCCGAAATTATAATTCTCCAGGAGCGTCACCTGCTCCTTTGTCATGTCAATACTGTCATAAAAAGACTTGTTGCCCTCATATGCCGGGATCTTGTAATAGTCATAAACCTCTGTGCGCGCATTGAACCACCTTCTGAACCCGCTCCACTCACTGCTGCTGTATGCAGCGCGGTCAGCCAGTGTGGTGGCTCCAAGTCCCAGTCCCGTCAAAACAAGCACTGCCGCAATTGATATCAGTGGAAGTTTAGTGAACAGCTCTTTTATACTTCTGGCACAGATAAGCTGGACGCAGCGGATAAGCGCCGCGACAAGAACAAGTGGAAGCATAAGCAGTGTCATCTCTGAGCGCAGCGCATATGATATCCATATAAGTATCATGGAAGGAAGGCAGGCTTTGATGAAGTCAGAGAAATAAGTCCTGCTGTTCGTCACACTGCCGCAATCAGGAAGATCCATCGTGGCAAAAAGGAAGGCAGCCGCTGACATCAGGAGCCCCACGGTTATCGTGTACTGCACATAGACAAGATGATAGAGGAGCATGGACAGGGACGCTATCGCAAGACTGATCCCCGCTATAGCCATACTGAATTTTGTTCCCTTATCGAGCGGCTCATAATCCGTAAATGCCTTGTCTTTCTTCCTGCGGTCTCCTGCCACATCAAGTGTGCGTTTCAATATGAGGAAGAGGCTGAGTGCCTGCAGAACAAGAAGCACAAAGCCATAAACATCTGCTCCCTTCACTATCGCCTGAACCGCGCTGTACAGCGCGCTTATTACAAGTGATATTGGATAGAGCATCTGAATATTGTGTGACTCGGGCGTCCCGGTATAAGTGCCCGACAATATGTCTTTCATGAGCACATCGTCATTGAGGTCAAAATAGAAATCCCATATTATTGCGATGACCACCCATCCTGCCAGCACAGCTATAGCTGCGATCAGGAATGTGTGTGATCTCACATGTTTTTCAGTTTTGCGCGATGCCTTGCCCTTATCAGGTAATACCATTACTTATCCGCCTCCATGCCGGAGTGACAGTCACCCCGCATGTTGTACCAATACGATTTACCTTGCTCTGTAGAATTCCTTAACACATCCTGTTATGTAATCGACCTGATCTTCAGTGAGCTGGTGGAACATGGGAAGCCTGAGGAGTCTCTCGCTCTCTTTTGTCGTGTACTCATCAACGCCGTCAAAACGTCCGAACTTCTTTCCGGCCGGCGAAATATGGAGCGGTATGTAATGGAACACCGACAGAATATCTTTCGACTTAAGGAACGCGATGAGATCCTGTCTCTCGTCCAGATCTTTTGTTTTGATGTAAAACATATGAGCATTGTTAGTGCACTCCCTTGGAATATAAGGAAGCTCAATACGCCCGTCATCCGCAAGCCCTGAGAGTTCATCGTGATACTGATTCCAGCGAGCTATTCTTGTCTTCTGTATATCATCCGCAACTGTCAGCTGTGCATAGAGATATGCTGCATTCAGTTCGCTCGGAAGATATGAGGATCCGTAATTCATCCATGTGTATTTGTCTATCTGTCCGCGGAAGAACTTGCTCCTGTTGGTACCCTTCTCGCGAAGTATCTCAGCCTCCTCTATCATCGAAGGATCTTTCAGGAGGATCGCGCCGCCCTCACCCATTGAGAAATTTTTGGTCTCGTGGAAGCTGTAGCAGCCGCTCTCTCCGAATGTACCGAGAGCCTTGCCCTTATAAGATGACATGACAGCCTGCGCGGCATCCTCTATGACGACAAGATTATGGCGCTTTGCGATGTCCATTATTGTGTCCATCTCACAGCCAACGCCGGCATAGTGAACTACTGCGATGACTTTTGTCCTGTCTGTTATCGCGTGCTCTATCTTCGTCTCATCTATGTTCATTGTGTCGGGTCTGATGTCCACGAATACCGGAACTGCGCCCCTCAGGACAAAACAATCAGCCGTCGAAACAAATGTGTAGCTCGGCATGATGACCTCGTCGCCTTCACCTATTCCCGACAGGAAAGCCGCCATCTCGAGTGCATGAGTGCATGACGTTGTAAGGAGTGCCCTGGCCGTGCCCGTATTATCTTCTATCCACTTGCTGCATTTCTTAGTGTATTCGCCATCGCCGCTGATCTTGTGATTGTCCTCCGCGGCATGTCGTATGAATTCCATTTCAGGTCCCGCGTACGGGGGCATATTGAACGGTATCATTGTGTTACCTCCTGATTTTATTCCGGCGTGTATACAATATACGCCGCATTCACTTCCAACTCAGTATAATCGTTTGCTGCGATATAGTCTCGAAGAAGTTTTCTCTTGTCGGCCGTGGTGGCAAAGTCATTTACCGTTGAATCGTTATGGATTATTATAAGCGGTCTGTCATCAGGATCAGTAAGTGTTCCAAGTTCAGTACTGAAGCTTTCCGTTGAATAGCTGTCAAGATCCGGCCATGTGGTCGAGAGTGCGGGTTCCCTGTCGAATATGACATTCAGTCCCGGTGCGTTGCCCATTGCTATGAGCTTCAGACTGCACGTTCCGCATTTATTGCCGTGTATGCTCTCTCCCAGTTCTGTGAGTGACTGCGCATTTTCAGGTGTAGTCTTCATTCCCTTCAGGTATGATATTCCCAAGGCCGAAGCTGTGCGCTTCGTCCCATCCGTTCCGTCTCCGAACGCGAAATTCATATGAAAGAGTTTCCCCTGCACTACAAGTGCGAGAACAAGAGCCACTGCCATCGAGGACCATGCAAAACCAGTGAGCTTTCCTCTTTCGTGAACACGGAAACGCCTCAGCATCCAGAGCGCGAACGGCGCTATCACGAACAGGCAGTTTACCAGGGGGAAAGTGTAATTATTGGAACCGAGCGGCAGTATAAGAATGAGTATCAGGCACGCTGCTGCAAGGAATCTTTCTCCGGGATCTGAAGCCGCGGCACCCGCCATACAGATAACACATTCGATAATCGCCATTATCACGAACAGCATTGCCCACTGGAACATGCACCAGTAGTCCTGGTAATTGACCGTGAACATACCGCGGCTGAAGAAAAATCTGAACACGACAAGGATACCTGCGATATAAATTGTTTTGCCGATGAGAGGTTTCTTCTTTACAAGTGGCATGGAGAAAAGGAAGAATCCCATGATGATACAGGGTATGAGGATCAGGAACCAGCGAAGCGAGTGTGCATAGGCTGAGAGCGTATCCGATATCATACTGACCAGCGTGTAGTCAGAGGCTGATGACGTCATTCCGAAGAGCTGCGGAATCATCGCAAAATATGCTGTGCCGCCATACATCACGGCGCACATTACAAGCACCGCGCCAAAACCTGTGATGTAACCGAGGATACAGAGCAGCGTCTGCTTTATTGTTTTGGCTAATCCTGTATGCGTCCAGACCGCAGCAAGCCAAAGCGTAAGTATCAGCGCGGCTTCCGCTATATTCGAGAATCTTACCGTTACATTTACTCCGAGGCAGACACCGGCCAGTATGAACCAGCGCTTCTTCTCCGGGACAGAAGTCACCGCGAGGAACAGGAAGAGCACGCCGAGCGTCAGGAAGAAATATGTGAGGTAATTATAGAGGATATTGGCAGGACACCAGCAAAGACATTCCGCGATAAACTCCCCAATGAATACCATCCAGCCCGGGATAAGCCTGCGCAGCAGATAATAGCTGACGAGAGCCGTCGCGGAGACCGTGAGTGCCGTCATGATATTCATTCCGAGCATCGTTCCGCCGCCGGGAAGGCCAGTCAGAAATTTGCCCCACAGATTTGACAGAAAGGTCGCGAAGAACCATGTGCTGCCTGCAGAACCGGCATTTCCCAGGAATTTATAATTTCCGAGGCTGTACATTCCGTCCGCAATATTAATTCCCTGGTTTGACGCAAACAGCGGCCACAGCAGAAGAATCAGCGGCATGATAAAGCGCTCTGCGGGTCTCTGAAAGATCTTAAGTTTTTGAACAATACCTGAAACGCTCATTTATTCTCTGTTCTTTGTGCCAAAGATCGCATCGACTTTGCGCGCAAGTTTTGTATTTGCCATATTACGTGAAACATAAGCGAAGAATATGCTCCTGATAAAATCCACTGCCATGCAGAGAACAAATACCGTCAGTACGCATATAAGCATATGGAATATAATGAGTCCGTTCTGCGGCACAGCGCCGAAGAACTTTGTGAGACTCGGAAGCCATCTGTCGCGTATGTCAACGTTCTCATGGATTATGTAGACTCCGAGCGTAAGCGGCGCGGCATATCGTATGAGTTTTGCCGCCACACCTTCCCTTATCCTGATATTGCGGAACATGAAGAACAATCCGATAGCTGATGTAAGGCACAGTATGAAATTATAATGAAATGGCACGTCCGCATAATACTGCAAGGATCTGTAATTGTAAGCAATGTAGTGAAGGATAAGCGATATTGCCCAGATGCCTGCTGCCGAGCCCGCAAAGAGTATCGCGCCTTTGCGAAGACTGTCTATGCGCGTCATCCCGTATTTTCTTATATAGCCGGCGATCAGATACAGCACGATGAACCAGCCGAAATCATAACCGAACCTGTCAAATGTAAGGCGTACAGGACTTACGCTCGGCATGAAACAATAGAAGAAAAGCAGGCCGATTATTACCAGCTTAAGCTGCCTGCCTGACAGTTTCTCAATGCCGGCGTTAAGCAGCGGCGAGAGCAGATAAAGGATCACATATGCTGTTATGAACCAATATGATTCCATGGAAACCGGAAAGATATAGAACCAGAGCTGCCATGCATTCCCGGCATAAAGAGGTATACCGATAAGGCTCAGCACCAGGGGAATGAGCAGCGTATAGAACAGGATTTCCAGCATTAGCGATAATATCCTGCCGAATCTGAATCCTGACTTGGAGAGGAAATACCCTGTTATCAGGACATAGACATTTACGGAAGCTATACAGAGCGCCTCGAAAAGATTTGCCAGCACCTGCACTGTTCCTGCCGGCGCGCCTGTCCTGGTAAGGACATCCGCATTTGAAAGATAATGAAGGCATACTACCATGAACATGGCCACTATGCGGAGCAGTTCATAATTTGCCATGCGCGGCGGCCTGACTGTCTGACTAACCGTTCCGGAATATTCTTTTTGATCACTGTTCATATACCGGCCTGTCCCTTCATAAATGGCATTTACGATTTAATCCTTGCTGCGTTCTGTGACAATACCCTGCCCCTGAACACGGAAAACAATATCACAGTTTTCTATCGTCTGAAGTCTGTGCGCGATAATTATGAGAGTTTTGCGGCCGTGAAGACGGTCTATTGATTCCATGATCGCGGCTTCCGTCTCTCCGTCAAGCGCAGATGTTGCTTCGTCGAGGACCAGTACTTCAGGATCCTCGTAAAGTGCTCTGGCAATGCCTATTCTCTGGCGCTGTCCGCCTGACAGACGTATGCCGCGCTCTCCTATTTCTGTGTCAAGGCCTTTCGGCAGCGACTTTACATGTTCATCGAGCTGTGCCTCTTTGAGTGCCGCCCAGACCTTATCATCATCTATATCCTCGTCAGCGTACCCGAAAGCAACGTTTCTTCTTACCGTTGTATCCAGCATGAATATTGTCTGTGGAATGTAACCTATATTGCGGAGCCAGCCGCGGTAATGCTGCATTACATCGACATCGTCTGCAAGGATCTTTCCGGACTCAGGTTTGAGGAGTCCGAGCATGATATCGACAATTGTAGTTTTGCCTGCTCCCGATGTGCCGACTATGCCGATGGATTTTCCCACAGGGAATGTGACCGCAGCATCCTTGAAGATATATACATCACTGTTCGGATATTTGTATGTTATGTTCTCCATACGTATCTCTTTTGTTACAGGAAGCTTTTCGACCTTCGGCACATGACGATAGTCCTCAGCTCTGTAAGAAATACTGTTGTCATGGATCTCCTGCTGAAGATTGTCGCTGACATTATTGAGGAAGGGCTCAAAATAAGCCATTGAAGTCGTGTAATTGTTGATGCGGTTCGCAGATGGAAGGAGACGCGCCGCGGCTGCCGCAAGCACTGATACCTGCGCTATCATCTGGGTGAGATCAGTTTTGCCGCCCCAGATCTCGATCAGCATATACAGGATGAGACCTGCTATCGTTACGGCTTCTATAAGGAGCCTGGGCGTTGAACTGTAGAGGGTATACTTCTGGACAGCGTTCACATAACCCTCACCACAGTCCGCGTAAGAATTGATGAAAAAGCTCTCTTTGTTGGCGACCTTTATCTCCTTGATCCCGATCACGGACTGGTCGATCCATTTGTAGAGACCCGCATAATAATCCTGGTTATCCTTGCCGGCTTTTATCATGACAGGCTTTATGAAGCGGCGGATCAGCGCCAGGACCACGATGAGAAGGCCCGCGATCGTGACCGTCATCTTCCAGTCCACGAGAAGGAGCACTGCTACCAGCGCCACGAAAATCAGGACCTCGCTCGCGAGTTGCAACACAGTGAGGATCAGCGCATAAACATTATTTATATCTGATGTAATATTCCTCTGGATTATTGATGTGTCCGCGTTCAGATAATACTCGTAAGGTCTCATCATGAAATTGATCATCATGCGATTGCTGGTCTCGAACTGGTTCTTGTATATGAAACGCAGCAGCACCTTCTGTTCCAGAAAAAGGTAGATGTCCTTGAGAACGAAGATCACGACTATCGCTATCATGCAGACCTCTGCGAACTGCAGAGTGCTCGTCATGCCGAACATATTGTAGATGTCACCCATATGATATGTGTTGTTCGCTATCGACTCAGGATTGACCACTGCAGTCATGACAGGCACAACAAGTGCTATGCCTGCTGTCTCGAGCAGGGCTCCGAAGAGCATCATCAGAAGGAGCAATACCATCTTGGCCTTCTGTTTACCATCGAGCAGCATATTTATCTTCTTAAGTTTCTTCATTCACACACCTGTTCCGAAAATAATTTTACACAATTTTACCATGGATGCGCCACTCATACAAAATCACGGGGGAACTCTGTCAGATTGCCTCATTCTGTCTGTGGATCTCCGGTGCTTCGTACCTGTCCATGAAATCATCGCCGAGGTACACTTTTTCTCTGGCGCAGTGGAGCGAGGTCGGCACTGTGTAGACCGTGACTACGCGGTCGAACATGAGCCCGTCCATGAAATTCAGTACTTCCATCGGGAAGAATGCGTCCAGTATAACGCATTCCGAAAAGTCAGGATCCGATGCATAATCATACTTATCGCGCGGGTGCGGCTTGATGACTACCTGCGCTTTCATGCCGTTTACCTCATCATTCTCGTCTATAAGATCTGCGAATAATTTCTTCCTGTCACTGAGATCCGGCAGCAGCGGCTCAGTCAGAACAAGCACTACCGGCTTTCCATCGGTTCTGGCCATATCAAGCTGCCTGACCAGTTCAGCGCGGTTGGAAATGAAAAGTTCTGTCAGAAGTTCTCTCCCGTCCGAATCCAGCCCCGCGGCGAGCTCTTCCCTCTTCTTTTCAATGTATTTAGGTCCCGGGAAGGGCAGCACCGAAATATCATTTACTTCCATATCGATGCAATTTTTGCTGTAGCCGTTCTGAATAAAAATCAGACCCATCGCTGCCATCCAGGCCTTCAGCCCGAAATGCCCGCGGTTATCATATCTGGCCGTATCATAGTATTTAATGCAATCAAGACCATCCTCGAG
>JAQWCI010000121.1 GCA_028706005.1 Lachnospiraceae bacterium | reverse complement strand
CAAAACTAACTTATAAGGAGAACATGGGATATGATGAAGTATCTTCAGAAGATTGGTAAATCTCTTATGCTACCTGTTGCCTGCTTGCCGGCAGCTGGTATCCTCTACGGTATCGGTTATTGGATCGACCCCTCAGGATGGGGCGCAAACAGTATATAGCAGCGTTCATGATCAAGGCTGCATCGGCAATAATTGATCAGATACCGATCCTGTTTGCAATTGGTATTGCTGTTGGTATGGCAAAGGACAGAGATGGCACATCAGCTCTGTCAGGCCTTGTTTCATGGCTGATGATCACGACTCTGCTGTCAACAAATGCAGTTGCCATGTATCTGGGTGTTGATGCAGCAGAAGTTCCTGCAGCTTTCGGAAAGATCCAGAATGCGTTCATAGGTATACTCGCAGGTATCATCGGTTCAAGCTGCTATAACAGATTCAAGGATACAAAACTTCCAGACTGGCTTGCTTTCTTCAGTGGGAAGAGGTGCGTGGCAATAGTTACGGCACTTGTATCTATCCTTGTTTCAGTATTACTGTATTTCATATGGCCTGTAATCTACGGCGGACTTGTTTCATTCGGAACAGCTATCGTAGGACTTGGCGCAGTGGGCGCTGGCATCTATGCAATGCTTAACAGAGCACTTATTCCTTTCGGACTTCACCATGCTCTCAATGCTGTTTTCTGGTTTGATACAGCAGGAATCAACGATCTTGGCAATTTCTGGGCAGGCACAGGCGTAAAGGGCGTGACCGGAATGTACATGACAGGATTCTTCCCTGTAATGATGTTCGGTCTTCCTGCCGGAGCACTTGCAATGTATCGCACAGCAAAAACAACAAAGAAAAAGGCAGCAGCCAGCTTGCTTATGGCAGGAGCTCTTGCTTCATTCTTCACAGGTATTACAGAGCCCCTTGAATTCTCATTCATGTTCCTTGCACCCGGACTTTATCTTGTACATGCAGTACTGACAGGTATCTCAGCAATCGTTTGTGCACTGCTTCCTGTAAGATGCGGATTTAACTTCAGTGCAGGTCTTGTTGACTGGGTACTCAGCTTTAAGGCACCTATGGCAGAGAACCCGATCCTGATTCTTCCTATAGGTCTTGCGTTTGGTGTCATCTATTACTTTGTATTCAAATTCTGCATCCTTCACTTCAATCTCAAGACACCTGGTCGTGAAGATGACGATCTTGAATCTGATGAGTTAAAGATCGAACTCGCAAATGATGATTTCACTGCAATGGCAGCAAGAATTCTTGAAGGCCTTGGCGGGAGTGAGAACATCGCTGATCTTGACTATTGTGCAACAAGAGTCAGAGTGGAAATCAAAGACTATGCGGCAGTTGATGAGAAGAAGATCAAGTCAGCAGGAGTTGCCGGAGTCATGAGACCGTCCAAGACAACTGTACAGGTAATAGTAGGACCTAAGGTACAGTTCGTATATGACGAAATGAAAAAGATGATATAATATTGACTTACCTTCGATTTATGAGTAAACTTGTTTCACCGTCAGACGTTGAAGAAGAAGAGTATCCGCGGATCACCTGAAAGAGAAAAAGCCCTATGGCTGAGAGGCTTCGCAGGGAGAAACGGCAGAAGGTCGCTTTGGAGCCATGATGGCGAATAATGAGGTGATACGCGGGTAACAGATGCGAATCATGAACAAAGGTGGTACAGCGTGAACAACACGCCCTTTGGTTTTCGGTAATACCGGAGCTGAAGGGCGTTTTTTATGCTAAAGCGGAAAGGAAACCCATGAAAAAAGAACTGGCAAAAACGTATGATCCAAAGGGAATCGAAGACAAGATATACAACAACTGGGAAGATAAGAAATACTTTCATGCGGAAGTGAATCCCAAAAAGAAACCGTTCACTATTGTCATACCGCCCCCGAATATCACTGGCCAGTTGCACATGGGTCACGCGCTGGATGAGACCATGCAGGACATTCTTATACGCTGGAAGAGAATGGAAGGCTACGAAGCTCTATGGCAGCCAGGGACAGATCATGCCTCAATCGCGACAGAAGTCAAGGTCATAAATGAACTAAAGAAGCAGGGAATAACGAAAGCTGATCTCGGCAGGGATGGCTTCCTTGAAAAATGCTGGGAATGGCGCGATGAATATGGTCACCGTATAGTGAACCAGCTCAAGAAGCTCGGCTCATCATGTGATTGGGACAGAGAGCGTTTCACAATGGACGAGGGCTGCAACAAAGCTGTCACTGAAGTCTTTGTGAAAATGCATGAAAAGGGCTGGATATATAAGGGCAACCGCATTGTGAACTGGTGCCCTGTGTGCAGAACATCCATTTCAGATGCCGAGGTGGAGTATAAGGAACAGCACAGTCATTTCTGGCATATAAAATATCCTCTTATCGAGGATGACGGAACAGTATCCACAACAAAATTCCTGGAGTTCGCGACGACAAGACCGGAAACAATGCTGGGTGATACAGCTGTCGCGGTGAATCCAGATGACCCGAGATATAAGGACCTTATCGGTAAAAAAGTGATGCTTCCGATAATCAACCGCCCGATTCCGATAGTTGGCGATGAGCACGCCGATATGGAGGAAGGGACAGGTGTTGTCAAGATCACCCCTGCTCATGATCCCAACGACTTTGAGGTCGGAAAACGTCACGATCTGCCTGTAATTAATATCCTGAATGATGATGCTACGATAAATGAGAACGGCGGCAAATATCAGGGTATGGACCGCTATGCGGCAAGGGATGCCATTGTAAAGGAACTTGATGAGATGAATCTTCTTGTGAGCATAGAGGATCTCACTCATAACGTGGGCACACATGACAGATGCGGAACCACTGTCGAACCCATGGTGAAGGACCAGTGGTTCGTTAAGATGGACGAACTGATAAAGCCGGCTGTTAATGCTGTGAAAGATGGCGAAATAAAGCTCATCCCACAGAACATGGAGAAGACATATTATAACTGGACCGACAATATCAAAGACTGGTGCATTTCAAGACAGCTCTGGTGGGGGCACAGGATCCCTGCCTGGTACTGCGATGACTGCGGCGAGACCATAGTTGCAAGGACAGCGCCCAAAGAGTGCCCCAAGTGCCACAGCAGGCACCTCAGACAGGATCCCGATACGCTTGATACCTGGTTCTCATCTGCGTTGTGGCCGTTCGAGACTTTGGGCTGGCCTGAGCAGACAGCCGATCTCAAGTGCTTTTATCCTACAGATGTACTTGTGACAGGATACGATATCATATTCTTCTGGGTAATCCGCATGATCTTCTCCGGATATGAACAGATGGGGGAGAGACCGTTCAAAACAGTTCTCTTCCATGGGCTTGTGCGCGATTCAAAGGGCCGCAAGATGTCCAAGTCTCTGGGCAACGGAATTGATCCGCTCGAGGTCATAGATAAATATGGAGCAGATGCATTAAGGCTCACGCTCGTGACAGGCAATGCGCCGGGCAACGATATGCGTTATTCTGACGAAAAAGTCGAGGCATCCAGAAACTTTGCGAACAAGGTATGGAATGCGTCGCGCTTCATTATGATGAATATGGATGAGAGCGACGAGGCAGGCGGAGACATTCCTGATGGACTCGAGCCGGCTGATAAGTGGATCCTTTCGCGCTTCAATGACACAGTGAAAGAAGTCACTGACAACATGGACAGATTTGAGCTCGGAGTAGCAGTCCAGAAGGTACATGACTTCGTATGGGATGAATTCTGCGACTGGTATATAGAGATGGTAAAGCCAAGGCTCTATGAGAAAGAGGCCTCTGACGGAATGAGCGCAGTGGATCAGAAGAAGAGCCGCAGCGCAGCGCTCTGGACACTTCAGACTGTGCTCACAGGTTCGCTCAAACTGCTCCATCCTTATATGCCGTTTATCACAGAAGAAATTTTTGACAATATCCAGTCCAAAGAGGAGTCAATAATGATATCCTCATGGCCGGAATACCGCGCAGATCTTTCATTCCCGCAGGAAGAGAAGGATATTGCAACAATAAAGGATGCTGTGCGTGGAATCAGGAACGTGCGGACACAGATGAACGTCGCTCCGTCAAAACATGTGGATATGTTTGTTGTCAGTGAGAGCGAAGATATGCGCAGAATATTCAGCGAAGGAAAACTGTTCTTTGCTTCTCTTGCAGGAGCGTTGGGTGTTTCGGTGCAGTCAGATAAGGCAGGAGTCGGAGATGACGCAGTTTCAGTTGTCATTCCTGATGCAACTATCTACATTCCGTTGGCAGAACTTGTAGATATAAGTGCCGAAATAGAGCGTCTTAAGAAAGAGGAGAACAGACTTGACGGTGAGCTTAAGCGGAGCAGAGCGATGCTCAGCAATGAGAAGTTCCTCTCAAAGGCACCTGAATCAAAGATCACTGAAGAAAAAGACAAGCAGGCAAAATATGAGCAGCTTATGGCTGGTGTGAAAGAACGCCTGGAGGCACTTTCGAAATAATGACTTTTATGGAAGCGGAAGAATATATAAACAGGATCCCCCGATTCGCGGATAGTCATACTCTGAAAGACTCGCGCAGTTATCTTGATACACTCGGGTCTCCTGATGACGGCATGAAGATCATTCATGTTGCCGGCACCAACGGCAAAGGAAGTGTGTGCAACTATCTTACTGAGATCCTCATTGATGCCGGGTATCATGTGGGCACATTCATATCTCCACATCTTGTAACGATAAGGGAGAGAATGTCAGTAGACGGGGAAATGATATCAGAGGATGATTTTGCCCGTTATTGTGGCATCGTGCGTGAAAAGCTTGCAAATAAATATGCATTTCCTGCTGACTCTTTTCCAAACTGTACATATATGGAATTCCTGTTCCACATGGCAATGATATGGTTCAGGGACAAAGGCGTTGACTGGGTCGTGCTGGAAACAGGGCTTGGAGGCAGACTCGATGTAACAAACTGTGTGCGCAGCAAGAAAATGACGGTCATTACGAGAATTGGCATGGATCATATGCAGTATCTCGGAAATACTATCGCAGCTATAGCAGGGGAAAAAGCCGGTATAATAAGGAATGGAACTCCTGTAGTTACACTGACTGAGCCGGCGGAAGCCTATGATGTCATCTGCATGAGGGCAAAAGAGACCGGCGCACCGGTTTTCGCGGTTGACAGGAACAATTATAAGAGCAGTTATGATTCCGGCAAATCGATTGATTTTTCGTTCTATAATCGGTATGATTTAGCTGAAATTCACTGCACTTTGAACACAGTTGCGGCATATCAGATTGAAAACTGTGCACTTGCTGTGTGCGCCGCTTCCTTACTTCGCGGTGATGATGGACAAAAGTCTGTGACCAATGACAATATATGCCGGGGAATCTCAAAGGCCTTCTGGCCTGCACGAATGGAGGAAATTGCACCCGGGGTGTTTATTGACGGAGGTCATAATGCTGACGGTATAGATGCGTTTATCGAAAGTGTCAGCAAGATCACGCTGCCAGAAGGCGGCAAAAGATATCTCCTCTTTTCCGCAGTGAAGGACAAACAATATGGGATAATGATGGACAGGCTTGTCCTGTCAGGGCTGTTCTCCGGGATAGCCATGGCGCCAATGTCGGACACACCAAGAAGCCTTGGGCCAGGTGAGCTGCGCTCTATTGCGTCAGATCATGACAGCACATGTTTTGAAGTGTACAGATCAGCTGAGGAAGCGTTGCAAAAGCTTATGGCGGCAAAACAAAAGAGTGATCTTGTTTTTGCGGCCGGATCGCTGTATCTTGCAGGAGAGATAAAGGCGGCTGTCATGAAAAATGCTGCTACAACATAATTGAGAAACGGGGTTTGTGAAGATGCTTGATTTTAATGAAGAACTTAAGAAATATCATCCGAGTCTTGAAATAGAAGATGCCGGTGACGCTATCTATAATCAGGACTTTTCAGACATTGCGGATATAGTCGTAAAGATGGTGAATGATCCAAAGGGTACAGGAACAGTTGGAACCAGGACAAAATAACAGATAACAGCCGAAGTCAGCAGGCGTGGCAGCGCGCCTGTATTGAGGTAGGAGTGCAAATGTATTGTTATAAATGCGGCACTGAGCTTAACGAGCGTAATTATTGCCCGAAATGCGGTGCGGATGTAAAGGTATACAGACAGGTAATATTCGCATCGAATCATTTTTATAATGAGGGTCTGGAGAGAGCAAAGGTCCATGACCTCAGCGGGGCTGTCACAAGTCTCAGGCAGAGCGTGCGTCTGTATAAATATAATATTGATGCCAGAAATCTTCTCGGACTTGTTTATTACTATATCGGCGAAACAAGTGCGGCGCTGAGTGAGTGGGTGATAAGTGAGAACCTGCAGCCGGAGAAGAATCTTGCCAGCGCCTACATGGATGATATTCAAAGAGACCGCAACAGACTTGAGAACCTCAGGCAGGCGATAATCAAGTACAACAGAGCACTGGATTACTGCCACCAGGGAGCTTATGATCTTGCGGAGATACAGCTCAAGAAAGTGCTGCAGCTCAACCGCAGATTCCTGCGCGCGCGCCAGTTGCTTTCTCTTTTATATCTGTCAAACAGTGATTATGCTCGTGCGTTAAAACAATTGAAGCAATGCCAGAAGATCGATCAGAATAATACAACGACGCTTCTGTATTTAAGAGAGCTGTCAGAACAGCCGGTGCCTGATGACGCCGAGCCTGTGAAACGGACAGGCTCCGAAGTCAGCGCGGAGTCAGTAAAATTCAGGGACGGCAATGAGACAATAATTCAGCCGGGAGTTGGATTTAACCCTCAGATAGACCAACCGAGACGTATACCTTCTGTAATAATCAATATCGGCCTGGGTCTGCTGATCGGCGCGGCTATTGTGGGATTATTTGTTTTGCCCGTACGAGTGCAGAGCGTACGCAGCGAAGCGTCAGCTAAGTACAAGGAACTTGCGGATCAGCTTGATACAGTAAATGCTACAGTCAGTGAACAGACACAACAGATAACTACTCTGACCACGAGTAATGACAGTCTGAGCAAAGAACTGGAGTCATATAAAAGTTCGACAGGAGCTATAAGCGCAAATGATGCGATCTTAAAGGCGGCGGCAGCCTATGTCAGGAATCCGGAAGATACTGATTCAATAGCCCGGGCTTTTGCGGACATTGATTATGAGAATGTCAAAGACACAGTCTCAGATGAGTACAAGTGCCTTTATGAACAGCTGATGTCACTTGTCAGAGTCGATATTGAAGACAAGTTCTATTCAGAAGGCAAGGATTATTATGACAACAAAGACTACGAAAACGCGGTCACTTCTCTTGTGAATGCAGTGAAATACAGCAGCAGTGTTG
>JAQWCI010000010.1 GCA_028706005.1 Lachnospiraceae bacterium | reverse complement strand
ACGCCTGGATAGCCGAAGACATACTCTACCCCTTCAGCCTCCAGACATTTAATTGCTGCATCTGCTCCATTCATACGAACTTCATCGCTCATATAGTTTTGCGCCTTTACAATGGTTTAATGATCTTTATTTCAAAACAAATCAGTTTCCGAAAATACTGCTTACCCTGGAAAGCGGTTCAACGATTGATTGAAGATCCTTTATCGACTGATTCAGGCTCTCAATATCAATATTTGATATCTTATTTATCGCTTCTGTAAGTTCATCAGAATTCTGCGTTATGACATCATTTGCATTATTAGCAAGGTTATTGACATTATCGAGCGTCGACTGCGCATTGTCTGTCAGAGTGTTCAGGTTATCCTTGATCTCTGATGCTGCGGCTATAAGACTTGTTTCTGAATTCATGATACTTATAAGTCTCGGCACAACGACAACGACAGCTATAGTAAGAACACAGGTCAGCACCATGCAGGTGATCATCGTGATCATGCTGTGCCTTGCATTGCAACGCTCAGTCCGAAGAAGGCTTTCCATAATTTCCTTCTCTGTCATCTGTGACGGATCTTCAGTCTCTTTGCCCATCTTCCACTCTTACCTCCGTAGCCATACGGCTCACATCGTGACCTTTTGAAAATTCTTCTTGCCACGCTGAATAAGCATTCCTTTTTTCACTTCGTCTTTCGTGAATGACTTCTTGAAATCAGTTATCTTTACGCTGTCCACTGACACGCCGCCCTGCTGTACATTTCTTCTTGCATCCCCGCGGCTCGCCGTGAGTCCTGTCTTTACAAGAAGGCCGAGGATATCTATAGTCCCGTCTTCCATAAAGTCTTCGTCGGCAAGTTGTGTCGTAGGAATATTCTCTGAATCTTTATTTATTGCACCGGAGAACAGTGCCTCTGCTCCTGCCTTGGCCTTTGCTGCCTCATCCTCACCGTGGACCATTGTGGTGAGTTCTGTTGCAAGTATTGTCTTGGCTTCATTCAGACGGCTTCCGTCCCATTTATCCATCTCATCTATCTCTTCAAGAGGAAGGAATGTCAGCATTCTGAGGCACTTAAGGACGTCATCGTCATCAATGTTTCTCCAGTACTGATAGAAATCGTAAGGGCTTGTTTTGTCGGGATCGAGCCAGACTGCGCCGCCGCTTGTTTTGCCCATCTTCGTGCCGTCATGCTTGAGAAGAAGTGTAATAGTCATGGCATACGCGTCCTTGCCGAGCTTCTTCCTTATGAGCTCTGTGCCGCCCAGCATGTTGCTCCACTGGTCATCTCCGCCGAACTGCATATTGCAGCCGTAATCCTGATACAGTCTGTAGAAATCATAAGACTGCATGAGCATATATGTGAATTCGAGGAATGACAGTCCCTGCTCGAGACGATTCACATAGCAGCGTGCTCTCAGCATATCATTTACTGAAAAGCAGGGGCCTATATCTCTCATGAAATCCATGAAATTAAGGTTTCTGAGCCAATCAGCGTTATTGACCATCTGAGCCTTGCCTTCACCAAAATCGATAAATCTGCTCATCTGTTTTTTGAAGCATTCACAGTTATGATCGATCATATCCAGAGTCATCATCTTGCGCAGATCTGTGCGCCCTGAAGGATCGCCGATCATACCTGTGCCGCCGCCCACAAGAGCGATCGGCTTATTGCCGGCCATCTGAAGTCTCTTCATGAGACAAAGCGCCATGAAATGACCCACATGGAGTGAGTCAGCCGTCGGGTCAAAACCTATATAAAACGTAGCTTTTCCGTTATTGATCAAATCTCTTATCTGTGATTCATCCGTGACCTGTGCGAGGAGTCCCCTCGCCTTTAGTTCTTCAAATATCTGCATTGTTACCTCCATGCCTGAGCGCAGTTTGCGAAGACGCACGCCAGAAAATCCGCGGATGCGGTTTTCTGGCTGTGTTACTCAGGTTTGTAATGCGACAGCTCAGTTGTCGCATTACAAACCTGATGAGTGAAAGATTATGCATCAGCATAATCTTCCACCCTTATCTCCTGAATTGAAATTGTATTTTTGTAGTCTCATTTATTTCCAGTCGAGATCATTTACTTCGTTCTTGCGCTCGCGCAGCATAAGATCCCTGACTGCATCAGCTGCCGGTTTGTTCTCTTCGAGTATAGAATAGACTTCGTCTATTATAGGTGTTGATATCCCATACTTTTCGCCGAGCTGCCTGCCGGCTTTGGCTGAATATACGCCCTCGACGACCTGTTTGACCTCTTTCATGGCCTCATCGGGTGTTTTGCCCTGACCTATAAGGATTCCCGCCCTGCGGTTCCTGGAGTGCATCGATGCACATGTGACGATGAGATCGCCTATCCCGGTGAGTCCGGAGAAAGTCTCTGCTCTTCCGCCCATCGCTATCCCCACTCTTGTTATCTCAGCTATACCTCTGGTTATGAGAGCTGCCTTTGTGTTATCACCATATCCCAGTCCGTCAGCCATTCCGGCTCCGAGTGCCACGACATTTTTGAGTGCCGCACCTATCTGCATTCCGAGCATGTCAGGCGTAATGTAAACTCTGAAGACTTCATTCATAAATACATCCTGTACATATTGGGCTGTCTTTCTGTCAGAAGCACCGGCGACTATTGCCGTCGGAAGTCCTGTTCCCACTTCTTCCGCATGAGTCGGGCCGCACATGACCGCCACATTACACTGTGGTATCTCTTCCTGAATTATATCGGAGAGCGTCATCAGAGAGTTCTCTTCGATTCCCTTTGCGACTGAAACTATCAGCTGTCCGTATTTGCAGAATTCAGCCATTTTGTGAGCTGTTGATCTTGTAAAAGGCGAAGGCACAGCCACAACGAGCATATCCTTGTTTGCCATGACAGCCTTAAGATCTGTCGTGGCTGTAACACTGTCAGGTAATATTGTGCCCGGAAGTTTTTCCTTCTGCTCATGATCTTTGTTTATCATATCGCATTCTTCCTGGCTTATTGACCAGACTTCTACCGTGTGTCCGTTTCCTGCAAGTCTCCATGTCAGAGCTGTTCCCCAGCTGCCGGCACCTATCATTCCGATATCAGCCATTATTTTCCTCCATGTTCTGTTCCATGCTCATGTTCTTCTTTCATCTTCTTCAGATCATCGCCTGAAAGAGATGCGTGATTTTTCTTGCCAAGATATGTTTTCCGCTCATTGCCATGTGCAAGCCGCGACAGATTCTTTCTGTGCTGCAACCAGCAAAGGCCAGTAATGAATGCGCCCAGAATGTACATCTCTATCAGAATTGCCTGTGGTGCACCGAACACTCCCATCTGTCCTTCGACAATGAGCTGAATATAGAATCCTGTTACCATACAAAGTGATCCCAGTGATACAAAATGCGTTGTCAGGAACGGGAAGAAGAAAGTAGCAAGCCCCACCGGTATGAATTCCCATTTGAACGCCAACAGGAATCCGCCTGTCACAGCAACGCCCTTGCCTCCGTGAAAATGCATATATAACGGATAATTATGTCCTATTATGCAACCTATTGTCGCATACATTTTGAGAAGATATATCATTTCCGTGTGGCTGCCACGGAAAAGAAGTGTCACTACATTAATGGCTATAATGGTCTTCAGTACATCCCCAAGAAGGACGATAAGGCCTGACTTCGTTCCGAGCGTGCGCAGCATATTTGTTGTGCCGGCATTTCCGCTTCCATAATTGCGAATATCTATTCCCTTTAGTTTTCCGTAAAAATAGGCCGTCTGGAATAAGCCGAAGGCGTACCCGATAAGAAGACTCCAGATCCTGACCATGTCAGTTTTCCTCGTTTCTTTCTCTTATTATAAGCTTCAGAGGTGTTCCCTTGAATCCGAACGTATTTCTAAGCTGATTCTCAATATAACGCTGATAAGAAAAATGGAAAAGATCCTTGCTGTTGCAGAACAGAACAAATGTCGGAGGTTTAACTCCTGTCTGTGTAGCATAGTATATCTTCAGCATTCTTCCCTTGTCTGTCGGTGGCTGTTGCATGACTACTGCATCTGAAATTATCTCGTTCAGGACACCAGTCTGTATGCGCATGTTCTGATTTGCAGAAACAGCATCGATCATTTCATAGAGCTTATCAAGACGCTGACCGGTCTTTGCCGAAATAAAGATTATTGCTGCATATGAAAGGAAAGACAGCGTCGATCTTATCTTCTCCGTGAAGTGCTTTACAGAATTATTGTCCTTTTCTATAAGATCCCACTTGTTTACTGCAATGATGACCGCCTTGCCTCTGTCATGCGCTATTCCGGCTATCTTTGCATCCTGTTCACTGACTCCCTCTACAGCGTCGATAACAAGCACTGTTATATCAGCGCGGTCGACAGCGCTCACAGTGCGGATTATCATATATCTCTCCAGGTCTTCCCTGATCTTTTTCTTTCGCCGGAGACCCGCTGTATCAATAAAAACATACTCCTGTCCGGCGTGCATGACCGAAGTATCAACAGCGTCTCTCGTTGTCCCGGCAATATCAGAAACTATGACTCTGTTCTCACCTATCAGATGATTTATGATAGAAGATTTACCCACATTCGGCTTACCGACAATTGCGATCCTGACCCTGTCATCGTCCTCATCAGTCCCTTCAGATTCCGGGAAGTGTTTTACAACTTCATCTAGAAGATCACCAATGCCAGTCTTATTCACAGATGAGACCGGATATGGATCCCCCATTCCAAGGTTATAAAACTCATAAACATCAGGAACATCCTTCTCGTATTTATCGACTTTATTCACAACGAGTACCACAGGTTTTCCTGACCGTCTCAAAATATCTGCGACGCCTGAATCAGCGTCCTGCAGCCCGGTCTTAACATCGACCATAAAGAGGATGACATCTGCCATCTCAATTGCGATTCCAGCCTGTTCGCGCATCTGCGTAAATATAACATCCTTAGATTCAGGCTCAATTCCACCTGTATCAATAAGTGTGAATTCATAATTGAGCCATGTGCAATCCGCATATATCCTGTCGCGTGTCACGCCCGGCGTATCCTTAACTATTGAAATATCATCACCTGCCAGCATATTGAATAACGTCGACTTACCTACATTAGGTCTTCCAACGATGGCAACTATCGGCCTGTTTTTTCTTTTACTCATTTTTCCACCTTTTTCTATGTAATTCTGAAACACCATTATATTGAAAAAATCACTATACTTCAAGCTAAGCCGCGCTATAGCCTTGCGAGGGAATTGTTTTGACCGTATAATAATGTGATTGCCGAGTAATTCGTATTTCATCAAAAATGTGTATTATCAATGAGGACACCAATGACAAACAATTCTGTAAATAATAAAGATAAAGAACTGCATGAACAGCTCGAGCGCGTGATACCGGTCGCACCGCTTTCACTTATAGTACTTCCCTCCGCCAGGACTCTTGGCGACGAGGTGAATTCCTGGCTTTCAAAATTTCGCCAGTCAGATCACAACATAGTTAAACAGGATCCGGCTTTCAGGGACTATTCCAAAACATCATACATCACCCCGGCGCTCACTCCGCGCTTCGGTTCAGGAGAAGGTAAAGCTGTCCTGCCTGAAACTGTCAGGGGAAGAGATGTCTTTATTCTCGCTGATGTCTGCAATTACTCCCTGACATATCGGCTTGACGGCTTCACGAATCACATGTCTCCTGATGATCATTTTCAGGATATTAAACGTGTGATATCAGCGATCAACGGCAAAGCCCACAGGATCTCTGTCATTATGCCTTTTCTTTATGAAGGGCGCCAGCACAAAAGAAGCGGTCGCGAGTCGCTGGACGGTGCAATGATGCTCAAAGAGCTTATTGATATGGGGATCACGAATTTTATCACATTTGACGCACATGACCCCAGGATCCAAAGTGTCGCACCGCTCACAAATTTTGACAACTATCTTCCGCCTTATCAGTTCCTGCGGACTCTTCTTATGACTGAGGGCAACATGGTAATTGACAAGGATCACATCACTGTAATAAGTCCCGATGAAGGAGCGATGGAACGCGCTGTCTATTTTGCCTCAGTTTTAGGTGCTGATACCGGCATGTTCTATAAGCGCCGCAATTATTCCGTGATAGTCAACGGCAAGAACCCTATAGTTGCCCATGAATTCCTTGGCAGCGACATCAGCGGCAGAGATGTTATCGTCATAGATGACATGATCTCATCAGGTGGTTCTATGCTTGACACCGCCCGCCAGCTCAAGGATCGCAATGCAAAACGGGTTTTTGTATGCTGCACGTTCGGTCTTTTCACCGACGGAGTCGATCGTTTTGATGAAGCCTATGAACAGGGCTGGATAGACAAAGTCATATGTACTAATCTTACATATCTCAGACCTGAGCTTATGACAAGGCCCTGGTTCGCCATTGCAGATATGAGCAAGTATCTGGCATCTATCATAGATTATCTTAACCATGACACCAGTATTACTAACGCAGCATCTCCCACCAACAAGATCAATGAGATCCTGGAGAAATATAACAGAGATAACGGTCCGGATGACACCCCGGCAGAACAATAATGATCCTGCATGCGGCATCAGATCAGCGATAAGGAAAAGCATTCCTTATCCATCTGATGCCATCTTTATCTATCGCTATCACATCAAAACGAAGTTTTGCATTTTCTGCTATTCCATGAGTGTACCTGTAGTAATCCGAGACCCTCGATATTGTGTGCTGTTTTGATGAGGTAACTGCTTCCTCCGCACTTCCTGCCGATTCCACGCCGCGATACTTGACCTCAATAAAAACAAGTGTACCGTCCGTATCCATTCCGATAAGGTCTATCTCTCCCATCTTTGATCTGAAACTATGTTCAAGTATAGTAATACCCTTATCAGATAAATATCTGGCGGCATCATCTTCTTTTTCTGTTCCGAGTGCTCTGAGGTTACACCCTTTGTATTGCGATGACGGATCAACAAAATGTCCGATAAAACTGCGTCTGTGGATTGGGCATGGTCCGAATCTGCGGAGTGCCTCTATATGATCTGCCGAACCATAACCTTTATTGCCGGCAAACCCATATTCAGGGTACAGTCTGTCATACTCGATCATTATCCTGTCCCTTGTGACCTTCGCAATAATACTTGCAGCTGCCACTGAAATACACTTTGCATCGCCCTTAATGACCGGGACCTGCGGCAGATGCACACCTGGTATCCTCACAGCGTCATTTACCGTCACCTCAGGCTGTGGGTCAAGTTTTGATATTGCAAGGCGCATCGCTTCATATGTTGCCTGCAGGATGTTGATCTCATCAATGCGTTCAGGCGTGACAAGTCCGACCGACCATGAAAGCGCTTCCTTCGCTATTTCGTCATAAAGCTCATCTCTCTTTTCAGCCGACAGCTTTTTGGAATCATTTAGATAAAGGATATCATGATCCCTGGGGAGAATCACAGCTCCGGCCGCAACTGGTCCCGCGAGTGGTCCTCTTCCCGCCTCATCTATTCCGCATATAAAACCGGTAGTTATATAATCCGTGACAGCTTTGTTCTCAAACAGGCGCATACCTGCCACTCTTTTTTCTTCATTTTTGACAGCTGTTATCTTCTTTCCCGCACGCGCACAGAGATCGCGGACTCCCTTTCTCTCATCTCCTGCATATTCCTCTATCAAAGAAGGCAGCAAAGACAGATCCTCTGACCTGTCCGCTGCCCTGAACTTCTCCCTGATATCATTTATAGCCTGCATCTACGTGTCCCCCGTCCACTGAATTTCAATTGTTATTCCAGCGATATCCTTCCGAGTTTTCCTGATCTGAAGTCATCGAGGAGCACAGCCGCCGCCCTGTCTGTATCAGGCTCTCCGCCCTTTTTCAGAAGTCCCTTTCCGGCAGCCAGCAAGCCCATTATCTCAGACAGTTCCTCATTTCCGGGATGCTCTGAAAACCTGTTCTTCAGATCAATATCCATCGAATAACGTTTCTCTATCGCTCCGAAGTAATTATTCATAAGGTACCTGGTCAAAACATATGCAAGCTCAGTCCTGTCGAAAAGATCGTCAGGCATAGACCCTATGAGTGCCAGCCTGATACCGGCTTTCCTGTCCTCAAATTTTGGCCACAGAATTCCCGGAGTATCAAGCAGCAGCATATTGGAGCCAATAGATATCCACTGTTTTCCCTTTGTTACTCCCGGTTTATTTCCAACCTTTGCACTGCTCTTTCCTGCCATAGCATTGATCAGTGTTGATTTTCCTACATTTGGTATACCTAGCACCATAGCCTTGACCGGTCTGTTTATTATTCCTCTTTTTCTGTCATGCTCGACTTTTTCCCTGCAGACTTCCCGTATTATTCCGTTCAGTTTATCTGTATCTTTTCTGTTCCTGAGGTCTATGGCAATAGCGTTATTATTAGCATTTTTATCATTAACGCCATCGAGGAACGACTTTGTCCTTACAGGATCTGCCAGATCATACTTTCCGAATATAAGTACACGTCTCTTTCCGGAAATCAGCGTATCAATATCAGGATTCCGGCTGCTGACCGGGATCCTTGCATCCGCTATCTCGATAACAAGATCAACAAGTTTAAGTTGTTCCTCTATCATTCTTCTTGCTTTGGTCATATGACCCGGATACCACTGATATTCCAACTTAAGCCTCCATTCAGTTGCCGATAAATGACATGCCTGAGTCTCCGCTCGGAAGGGAAAGCCATGCTTTTCCGATTATCATGCTCTCAGTGACTGCACCTATCCCGGCACTTCTGCTGTCCTCTGAATTATTCCTGTTGTCACCGAGGACAAAGTATTCATTATTCTCAAGAGTCAGGGCATTCTCTGCAATGCCTGCATCTTCCATTTTGTCGTACTCGCTGCTTTCGCCATCAGGTACGCCATTCACAAGCAGTTCGCCGTCCACTATCTGTATGACATCACCAGAAACTCCTGCCACACGTTTTATATATGGATGAGCGCTTGTGTTCCCACCCGGATAAAAAGCTATAACATCACCTTTGTGTATTCCTGCCAGTTTATAAGTCATACTGTCAATGAGGACGTTCTGCCCATTAGAAAGAAGTGGCTCCATTGACTGTCCGAGGACAGAGACCTTAAGTCCGAAATAATGCACCACGAAAACCGCAAGCGCCGCTGTTATAATGGTCGTCGCTATCCAGAGCATTATCTCACGGACAAGTCCCTGACTTATTATTCTTTTCTTATCATTAAATGCAAGTCCCTGACTGCGTCTTCTCATTTTGTCCCTGCACCAAAGCGTACATGCTTATAAAAAAACCGCACTTTATATTGCGATAAAGTGCGGCAGCTTCAAATTCATCTCATTAGTCGATATGAAAATCATTTACCAGGAGCGATCTGTTCCTTGACCTTAGCCTTCTTACCACTGAGGTTGCGGAGATAGAAGAGTTTTGCTCTCCTGACTTTACCTTTTCTGATAACTTCGACTTTTTCAATATTAGGAGAATGCAGCGGCCATGTCTTCTCAACACCGATACCGTTTGATGACTTACGAACAGTAAATGTGGTTCTTGCGCCTGCACCCTGGATCTTCAGGACTGTTCCATCGTATGTCTGAATTCTCTCGCGGTTACCTTCCTTGATCCTGTTATAGACACGGACTGTATCACCGGTCTCGAACTGAGGGACTTCCTTCTTCAGTTCTGCTGTCTCAATTTCTCTGATAATATCACTCATTTGTTCTCACCTTTCTTAATGGATATTCTTACTCCGTGATCTTACATCGCCATAAAGGTCATCCGACCAGGCACATGCGCAGCTTAGTATTGAGCCGCCGGACAGCGGAATACCTCTTTTCCCTGACACAACGTTATTAAATTATCACAGACATCACTATTTTGCAAGAAAACTTTTATAAAGATCAGGTCGTCGTTCCTTAGTCCGCTCTATAGACTGTTCAAGTCTCCATGCGTCAACCCTGGCATGATCTCCGCTCATAAGTATCTCGGGGACTCTTTTGTCATGCCAGACCTCAGGCCTTGAATACTGCGGATATTCCAAAAGTCCGTCCTGAAATGAGTCCGTCGATGCCGAGCTTTCATTTCCGAGGACTCCGGGAACAAATCTCGATATGGCATCAACAAGAATGATTGCAGGAAGTTCTCCTCCCGTCAGCACATAATCACCGATCGATATGTTGTCAGTAACGATCTCATCCAAAACTCTTTCATCGATTCCCTCATAATGTCCACACAGAAGGATGAGATCATCCTCCTTTGAGAGGTCTTCGGCGATCTTCTGATTGAAGACTCTGCCCTGTGGCGTCAGAAACACGACTCTTGATTTCTTCGGGAGTCTGTCCTGTATGGATTTCCAGCAGTCGTATACAGGCTGTGCCTGCATGAGCATTCCGGCTCCTCCGCCATATGTATAATCGTCTACACGATTATTTTTTCTGAGCGTATAATCCCTGATATTGACGGCCTCACAGGCAATAAGCCCGTTATTCATAGCCCTCGCGAGAATACTTGTGTCGAGCGTATTCATCACCATATCAGGGAACAATGTCATAATGTGAAAATTCATTTTTCCCTACAGATCTTCGAGTCCGGGCATAAGATAGATTCTCATGTACCCTTCCTCCGGATTGATTTCTTTGATGCAGTCAGGTATGGCAGGAAGCAGTATCTCTTTTCCTTCCGGGGTCTCTGTCACATAGACTTTGTTGGCACCAGTCTCCATGACATCCGTCACAGTTCCGATAACTCTGCCGTCTATTTCGATGACATTAAGTCCGATGATATCAGGGATAAAATACTGACCCTCTTTTAGCTTTACCGCGTCTTTTCTGTCTATCTCAATGTTGGTCCCGCGCAGCTTCTCCACATCCTCGATGCTGCCATACTCTGCAAAACCTACTATGACAAAACGTCCGGCGAACTTTACTGACGAAACAGTCAGCTTCTTCTCGTCTCTTCCACCTGTCAGATATACCGATTTAAGTTTCTTAAAACGCTGCGGATCATCTGTTGTTGGAAGGACCTTTACCTCGCCGCCGAGCCCATGAGTTCCAGTTATAATACCGACGCGGAATCTATCTACCATATCAGTTTCTTACCTCAGTCAATATCAACATCTACCCTTACATTTTCTCTTGTTGATGCAGCCTTTACGACAGAACGGATTGCTCTTGCGATTCTGCCCTGCCTGCCGATCACTTTCCCCATGTCTGACTGTGCCACATGAAGACTGATCTTGACGTTGCGTCCGTCTCTGGTCTCGGTCACTACTACTTCTTCCGGATGATCAACCAGAGCTTTTGCGATAACTTCAACTAATTCTTTCAACTATTAAGCCTCCTTATCGGTTTCCGGCACCCTGGAAGCATTACTTATTGATTCCGGCCTGTCTGAAAAGTTTCGCAATAACTGTTGTCGGCTGTGCTCCCTTAGCGAGCCATTCCTTGGCAAGTGTCTCATCGATCTTGACATCGTGCGGCTTTACATTGGGATTGAATGTGCCGATCTGGGCAATAATATTGCCGTTTCTGGGATTCTTGGAATCCGCTACAACTATTCTGTACATAGGGACCTTTTTCTCACCGATTCTTGCAAGTCTGATCTTAACCATTTCTTTCCTCCATATAATATGTTTTGAATTATTGTTCTATATTGCAAACTGCCAGCGACTTTTGTGCAGGCAGATACTGCCATTGTTAATACCTGAATCCTCCGGGTCCGCCGAATCCTCCGCGTCCACCGAGACCTCCCATACCTCCGAACGGATTTCCATGACGTTTCTTCTTGCCGCCCATACCGCCCATCTGTTTCATCATCTTCTGCATCTGATCAAACTGTTTGATGAAACGATTCACGTCGGCGATGCTGTTGCCGGACCCATTTGCGATACGGAATTTTCTCTGAGGGGACATCAGTTTTGGATTACGTCTCTCTTCAGGTGTCATCGAAAGGACAATTGCTTCTGTCTTCCTGAGTTGTGATTCATCTATCTTTCCTTCTATATCAGACGCTTTGACTCCGAGTCCGGGCATCATCCCGAGGATGCTGCCTATCCCGCCCATCTTGCGCATCTGGCTCATACTGTCAAGGTAATCGTTGAAATCAAACTTTCCCTTTCCGGCGCGAGAAGCCATATCACGGCTTTTTGCTTCATCCCCATCACCGATCGAGGCTTTTGCCTTATCGATCAATGTGAGCACATCTCCCATTCCCAGTATTCTTCCAGCCATACGATCCGGATAGAACTGTTCGAGATCTGAAAGCTTTTCTCCCATGCCGACATAGAGTATCGGCTTACCTGTAACTGCCTTTATGGAGAGAGCTGCACCGCCTCTGGTATCACCGTCTAGCTTTGTAAGAATTACCCCGTCGATACCGACCTTTTCATCGAAAGTTTTAGCGACGTTTACAGCTTCCTGACCAGTCATTGCATCAACTGTCAGGATCGTCTGATTTACCGTAACAGCTTCCTTAATCTCAGAAAGCTCATTCATCATTTCATCATCTATCTGAAGGCGGCCTGCTGTATCAAGGATCACTACATCAAAACGATTTTTACCCGCATGCTCAAGCGCCGCTTTCGCGATATCTGAAGGTCTGTGGTTGTCTCCCATCGAGAAGACTTCAGCCCCTACCTTGTCTCCGTTGACCTGCAGCTGTTTAATTGCAGCCGGTCTGTAAACATCGAGAGCCGCAAGTAATGGCTTTTTTCCTCTGGTCTTGAGCTTTGCAGCGATCTTCGCGGCCGTAGTTGTTTTGCCTGCGCCCTGGAGACCGACCATCATGATGACTGTTATCGCGCCGCCTGTCTGAAGTGCAATCTCGACGGTCTCAGAGCCCATCAGTGATGTGAGTTCTTCATTGACGATCCTTATTACTGACTGAGCTGGATTCAGCCCGTTCATGACTTCCGAGCCAATAGCTTTTTCTTCAACAGAAGACGTGAACTGTTTGACTACCTTATAGTTGACATCAGCCTCGAGCAAAGCCATTCTGACTTCCTTAAGTGCCGTTTTTACGTCATCTTCGGAAAGTTTTCCTTTGCCGCGGAGCTTAGCGAACGCATTGCTCAGTTTATCTGTAAGACTCTCGAATGCCATCAGGCAAGTTCCTCTTTTATCTTTGCTGCAAAGACCCTCAGGTCCTCATTGTTGTCATTAAGAGCTGATTTTTCGGCTTCATTACACAGTTCTTCTATTCTGCCGAATTTCTTCACCAGCATCAGCTTCTTCTCAAATTTCATCAGAATACCGGTTGTCCTGCGGATCAGGTCATGGACAGCCTGCTTGCTTATTCCTTCTGCTTCAGCTATCTCATTCAGGGAATAGTCATCATACACGACCATCTCATATATCTTCTGCTGATGCTCTGTGAGGAGCGTCCCATAAAAATCGTACAGAAGACCCTGTGTGACTATCTTCTCAGTTTCGTCGGTCAATTCTCCCAACTCTGCCACCCGCCTTAAGGCTTATATTACACGCAAGTCATAAAAAACAGATGTGCCTGATAAAAGACACATCTGTTATAATATCCGCGCTATGCCGCGCTGTCAAGTAAAACTTCTTTACCTGTCATTTTAATTTACCGGTCAGGCTCGGTGACGCTCAGATCGAGATTGACCTTCCCATCAATGCCATCTACTTTTCCGCCTGATGAATACTGCCAATAAGTGAACCTGTACGGATAATAAATAGAATTTCCATGATCTGACACCCACTTGACTTCATCCTCAAGCTCAGTGAGATCAAGCATCATTGTATATGTTGTTACAGATGCCATGACTACAGGATCATATCCTGCTTCCCTGACTTTGTCGATGACAGTGAGCAGCCTCGATGTCCATTGTGATCTGCTCTGTCCTGTCGTTCTGTCGTCGCCGGCCGGCATGGATACCACGATTGCTACAGGCCCATCTATGTATTCACTTACTCCATCCAGCTTTTCGATAAGCCAGTCAGCATCCTCAATCGCTTCATCATCACTGTTGCAGAAAAGTCTGTAGTACACACCTGTCTTTATTCCGTTTTCAGAAGATCCTGTGATGTTTGTCCTGTACGCTGTGTCGGCTGTGAGATTTCCATCCTTATCACGACCTCCGATCTTGACAAAACTGAAGTCAACATCGTCGGCTGCGACCTTTTCCCAGTCTATTTCTCCGGAATCGCCGGAAACATCTATCCCCTGACTTGTTTTGACTGATGAGTCTGATCCCTTATACTGCATTCTGCCGTCTTCATCAAGTGCAAAATCATCAGCAGTAAATGTGCTGGTTGCGACGTTCTCCTGAATCGGATAGAAATAGTATTTTTCCCCGTTCCTTACCACGAGATCATCCGGAAAAAGGCGTCTCAGCATTGTAGTAGTACTCTCTCCTGATTCAAGAGAAGTCTGGATCTGCTGGAGCATACCGGTTCGCTCTTTAGACGCGGATGACTTTTTGGCGGCATCCACTTCTGAGCTTAGTTCTTCTTCCGTATAGAGTTTGTCTTTTTCACCTTCGACCGCATCTATTCTGTCATTGAGAGCAGTCAGATTCTTATTTGCACTGCGCAATTTGAATATAAGGATAACGCAGAGCGCAAGGATTCCCAGGATAATAGCGCACAGGAACAGGATGTTGACCAGATAGCCAGTACGTATTTTGTTTGGATTATTTTTCCCTTTATTATCAGATGAACTCACGCAGATACCTCTTTGTCACAAAGACAGCTGTTTCAGATTTCTGTCTGAACAACATTGGGACGATACCCTTCTTTTTCGAGCGCAGCCAGGATCTTCTCCTTGTGTTCTGTGCCGAATGCTTCAAGGGTGATCCGAAGTTCCACTGCCGCAGTCCTGTTGATAGAGACGAACTGATTGTGCTCAAGTCTTATGACATTTCCACCTTCTGATGCTATAACGCCGGAAACACGTGAAAGCTCACCCGGCTTATCAGGCAGAAGAACACTTACTGTGAATATCCTGTTCCTCAGGATAAGTCCGTGCTGTACAACGGATGACATTGTTATTACATCCATGTTGCCGCCACTGAGCACACATACTACTTTTTTGTCTTTGCAGTCAATATGACGAAGTGCCGCCACTGACAGCAGTCCTGAGTTTTCAACTACCATCTTGTGATTCTCGACCATATCAAGAAATGCCGTGACAAGTTCTTCATCTGCAACTGTCACCACATCGTCAAGGTTCTTCTGAAGATACGGGAAAATCTTTGAACCTGGAGTTTTGACAGCTGTGCCATCAGCAATAGTGTTGACAATGGGCAGTGTCATTACCTTTCCTGCCTTGAGTGATTCTGTGAGGCAGGCAGCCCCTTCGGGTTCTACACCGATGACCTGAATATTTGGTTTGAGCAGTTTTGCCAGTGTGGAAACACCTGTTGCAAGACCGCCTCCGCCGATCGGCACAAGAATAATGTCCGCAAGCGGCAGCTCTTTAATAATCTCCATCGCAATTGTTCCCTGACCGGTCGCAACTGTGAGATCATCAAAAGGATGTATGAAGGTGTAGCCTTTTTCCGCAGCCAGCTTCAGTGCGTATTCACATGATTCATCGTAAATATCGCCAAACAGTATGACCTGCGCACCAAGCGCCTTTGTCCTGTTGACCTTTATGAGAGGAGTCGTCTTAGGCATGACAATGATCGCATTTGCTCCATATGCCTTTGCCGCATAAGCCACGCCCTGCGCATGGTTTCCTGCAGACGCGGTTATTATTCCCTTATCCCTGTCTTCCTTCGACATGGTTGAGATCTTATAATAGGCACCCCTGATCTTATACGCGCCTGTGCGCTGCATGTTCTCTGGTTTAAGATAGACTTTAGCGCCTGTCTGTTCGCTGAAATAATCAGAGAACAAAAGATCTGTTCTGAGAGTTACCTTGTTCACTGCCTCACATGCTTCCTCAAAAGCAGGAAGTGTCAATGGTTTACTGCTCATCTGTTTTTTCCTCCTTATTATCGAACAACGCGTCCACAAACTCATCCGGATGGAATCTCTGAAGATCATCCATCTTCTCACCTATCCCGATAAACTTCACCGGGATATCCAGCTCAGATTGAACTGCTATTGCAATACCGCCTTTTGCTGTTCCATCCATCTTTGTCAGAATAATGCCTGTAAGGTCTGTCACATCTGCAAACTCACGCGCCTGTGACAGAGCATTCTGCCCGGTAGTACCGTCAAGTACCACAAGGTTCTCGCGTATTGCCTCAGGATACTCCTTCGTGATTATCCTGTCCATCTTCCGGAGCTCTTCCATTAGGTTCTTCTTGTTGTGTAGGCGTCCCGCCGTGTCGCACAGAAGAATATCTGTTCTGCGTGCTTTTGCGGCCTGCACTGAATCAAAAATGACACTCGCCGGATCGGATCCCTCCCTGGCGCTTATCATGTCGACACCAGCGCGTTTTGCCCATTCTGAAAGTTGTTCGCCGGCAGCAGCCCTGAAAGTATCAGCCGCAGCTATCAGGACCTTTTTGCCCTGCTCCTTATATATCCCTGCGAGCTTTCCTACAGATGTTGTCTTGCCCACACCGTTTACGCCGATCACGAGCACTATGGCAGGACCCTTTTCAAAGTCATATGCATGCTCATCGACTGTCATCTGCGCGCGGATATTATCAATAAGAAGCTGCCTGCACTCAGATGTCTCAGTTATGTGCTGTTCGCTTACCTGTTCCCTCAGTTCACTGAGTATCCTGTCGGTCGCGCTGACCCCGATGTCCCCCATTATCATTGTCTCTTCGAGACCTTCATAGAAATCATCGTCGATCTTCTGATAATCAGTAAAAACATGATCGAACCCGCCGGCAATGCTGTCACGTGTCTTCGCAAGTCCGGCTCTCAGTCTCGCAAAAAACCCTTTCTTTTTGGGAGATTCCAGAGTTTCTTCGTTTTCTTTATTCTCAGTTTCCATATTTACCACCAAATCAGTTCGTAAGTTCTTTATCAATAAGATTTACACTAACAAGTGTCGATACACCCTTTTCCTGCATTGTAATACCATACAGGCGATCCGCTCTGTCCATAGTTCCCCGTCGGTGAGTTATGACAATAAACTGTGTGTGATCAGAGAGTTTTCTCAGATAATCAGCAAATCGTCCAACATTGCTCTCGTCGAGCGCCGCCTCTATCTCGTCCAGAAGACAGAACGGAGATGGCTTGAGGTTCTGTATTGCAAAAAGGAGTGCAATAGCAGTCAGCGCCTTTTCACCGCCGGACATCTGCATGATATTTATAAGTTTCTTTCCCGGTGGCTGGGCAATAACACGAATACCGGCCTCGAGCAGGTCCTCATCCTCAACAAGTTCAAGTGATCCGTGTCCGCCTCCGAACATTTCCTTGAATACAGTGTCAAATTCAGCTGCAATCTTTGCAAACTGCTCCTTAAACTGTTTTCGCATGGAAATATCAAGTTCGCTTATGATCTTCTGAAGATTTTCCGCGGCCTTTATGAGATCATCATGCTGCGTCTTCAGGAATGTATGTCTTTCTCTCGTCTCCTTGTACTCATCTATGGCGTTTACATTTACAGATCCGAGATCTCTGATCTGCTGTTTGAGAGAGTCTATCTCCTTCTTCATCGGCGAGAGCTCCTTAAGCTCCTCATCTCGCATTTCTTCAGCATCAGAAGGCGTGACCTGATATTCATCCCAGAGATAATTGATCTTTGAATCGAGCGCTTCCTGCTGACGTTCCTTAGCTGTCTTAAGTCTGAAGCACTCCTTGTCAAGACTTGTCATCTGGTCATTAAGTTTTTCTCTTCTGTCAAAGAAGTCCTTTTGTTTTGCCGTCAGTTCTTCCTTGCGCAGCGTGCTGTCTTTCAGTGTTTTCTCTGATTCATCCTGCGATGAATGAGATGAAAGTATGGTCTGCTGAATTTCGTCTATATCATTGCGGCGGCTGATTATCTTCTTCTGGCTGACCTCGAGATGTTCCGTCACCTCTCCAAGATCACTGGCAAAACTATCTGCATCTTCAGTAAGTCTGTCAAGATTCTGCTGCTTGAAATCCACGCTCTGACGCATCTTGCCGATCTCAAGATCCCACTTTGCGACTGCGGCGCTGTTCTCATCAAGTGTTTTGCGGACAGATTCCCTCTCTTTTTGCCATGCCTCAATGTTCTGGCTGATTTCTGTTTCAGTTTTTTCTGATTCGCTGAGCTTCCTGGAGATTTCATCCTTCTCAGCTGTGAGATCCTCTGTCTGTTCCTTTATGCTCCTGTCTTCGGCCTTTAACTGCTCATAGCTTCCTGCCGCCTCTGCCTGCTTCTCTTTTTCCATTGTAACGTTAATTCTGGCTGTATTCTGTTCGATCTGTTTCATTGAAAGATCAGAGCTGGACTTAGCGAGCTGTTCGCGGAGAATATTTCTTCTGTTCTTAGTATCTGTTATCGCCTGCTGCGCATCCTCAGCATTCTTCTTACCAAGGGCTATCTTCTTCTCAAGTTCAGCGATTTCTCTTCTGCGGCTCAGAAGGTTTGAATTGTTCCTGTATTCTCCGCCGCTTATTGCTCCGCCCGGAGTATAGAGTTCTCCATCAAGCGTGACAATTCGCAGGGAATGCTGGTATTTGCGCTGTGCCGCTGATGCATGTGCCTCGGAATCTGCAACTATCGTTCTGCCCAGAAGATTTCCGGCCACATCTTTATACTTGTCATCACAATGGATCAGAGTATCGGCAGTACCTATTATGCCCGGCTCATGCAAAACATCTGATTTCGAAAATTTATTGTAATTTTTAATTTCTGTAAGCGGAAGGAAGGTTACACGTCCGGCCTTTTCCCTTTTCAGAAAACTTATCATGCGCTGCGTAGTGGCTTCGTTGTCAGTAACAACGTTCTGGATTGATCCACCGAGCGCGACCTCTATTGCAACTTCGAATTTTTCATCAGTCTTAAGAAGATCCGCTACAACGCCTATCAACCCGTGTTCATCAGATTTCTTTTCCATCACGCGCTTGACGCTCTGCCCGAAACCTTCATATCTTTCGGTCATATTGCGCAGCGTTTCCAGTTTTGTCTCATCTGAATGGAATGCAATCTGCGCTGAACGGAGTTCCTCATCCTTTGAAGCAAGTATGCTCTTCATACCGGTCAGTTCAGAATCGATCTTATTCTGACTTTCGCGAAGTGTTACTATCTCGGCTGTGAGGTTCTCAAATTTCTTCTCCGCCTCAGCAATTATCTCGTCCTGCCTGCTCTCATCGGTGCGGGCGTTTACAAGCTTCCCTGTAAGTTCACTCTTGCGTACTCTGATCTGTTCCTGCTTTGTTTCTATACTGGCGAGGCGTGATTTTATGTCAGCTCGTTCATCAAGTGTTGTGAGGATCCTGCTCTTTCCTTCCTCGATCTTTGCTTCGAGCCCTGTTACCTTTTCTTCCACTTCTGATAAGAGCTGTGCTGCTTCTGTGCGGGACGTCTCCAGTTTATCGAGCTCTGATTTGGATGTCTCGACATCCTCACTTGTTTTGTCTCTTTCAGCCACTGCGCGCTCGAGATCTGATTTAAGCTTCTCTGACCTCGACGTGAACTGTTCCACGCTGCCCTTCATTGCGTCAATTTCAGCCTGGTAGCCCTTTATGTTTCCCTCAAGCTGTTCTCTTACAACACTTGTGCGTGAGATCTCGTTACGTTTCTCTTCAATTGTTTTCTCAAGCTCTTCAAGCTCAGCCTCGATCTTGTCATACTCTTCGCGTGTGGTATCAAAATCGATCTTTGCTTTATCAAGATCCTCTGTAGCTATCCCGTATAGTCTCTCTGTCTCTTTGAGCTGGTTCCTTGCCTTCTCGCTGTCAAGCAGGAAGAGGTTCACATCAAGCTTTTTGAGACGCTCTCTGTCCTGAAGATATATCTGAGCTTTCTCTGACTGTCTCTCAAGCGGACCGAGCTGCTTCTCTATTTCCGACAGGATATCGTTTACACGGATCAGATTTGTCTGCTCACTGTCGAGCTTTTTCTGCGTGACTTCTTTGCGGCGCTTGAATTTAACGATTCCAGCAGCTTCGTCAAAGAGTTCACGGCGCTCTTCAGGCTTGTCCGACAGGATCCTGTCGATCTGGCCCTGCCCGATTATCGAATACCCCTCTTTGCCGATACCTGTATCATAAAAGAGTTCGCTGACATCCTTGAGTCTGCAGGCAGTCCCATTGAGCAGATACTCACTCTCGCCTGATCTGTACAGCCTTCTTGCGATCGTGACTTCATCATATTCGATGTCAAGAGCATGATCTGAATTATCGAGTGTTATGGCAACATATGCATAACCCATGGGTTTTCTCGCTTCAGTGCCAGAGAAAATCACATCCTGCATATTGGATCCCCTGAGCTGCTTGATCCTCTGTTCACCAAGTACCCAGCGAACTGCATCCGCGACGTTGCTCTTGCCTGAACCATTAGGTCCGACAATTCCTGTGATTCCTTTATGAAATTGGAAATTTATACGGTTTGCAAATGATTTGAAACCGTGGATTTCAATGCTCTTAAGATACATTCCGTATTTTCCGCCTATGCTTCGGGTTTTTCTTCTCTTTCTTTCATGAGTTTCAGTGCAGCGTATGCGCCCCTTTGTTCAGCTTCTTTCTTGGAATCTCCGGTGCCTTCCGATATCTTGACGTTGTTGATCATCACTGCCACCTTGAAGACCTTCTTATGACTGGGACCGCTTTCCTCAATAAGATCATATCTGATGTCTGACAGATCCTTCTGTGCTTTTTCCTGAAGAATTGATTTACTGTCATAGAAAAGGAGTTTTCCTTCGAGATCTGACAGAATGAATTTCATTATATATTTCCGCGGCTCTTCTATGCCTTCGGAATCAAGATACATTGCACCTATCGTAGCTTCCATTACGTCAGACACTATGGAATCCTTCTGCCTGCCGCCGCTCATTTCCTCGCCTTTGCCGAGCTTAATATATGAATCAAGCCCCAGATCTCGGGCACAATAAGCAAGTGCCGGCTCACACACGAGAGATGAACGTATCTTTGTCATTTCACCCTCATGTTTGTCCGGATATTTTTCGAACAGGAACGCACTCGATACAAGTTCAAGGACAGCATCTCCCAGGAATTCCAGCCGCTCATAATCGTGCAGCCTCTGGATCTTCTGCTCATGTGCATATGACGTATGTGTCAGCGCACACTCAAGCAGGTACCTGTTCTTAAATCTATATCCTATCTTGTCTTCCAATGTATCAGCTGAAAGCTGTATCATGTCTGCGCCTTATGCCTTATTCTGCTCAGAACTGATGATATTAAGAACGTCCTGTACAGTCTTTACATTAGCTACTTTTTCGTCATCTATAGTTTTGTCAAATGCATCCTCTATCTCGAGTTTTATCTGATAAAGGTCAAGCGAATCCGCGCCAAAATCCTCGGCAAAACGGCTCTCCGGCGTGATTTCATTCGGGTCAAGATTAAGTACATCTGCTATGATTTCCCTGAGTTTGTCAAATTCCATGATTTTCAGTCCTCCGTTTTTTTCGTGTCTGTCGTATCTTTCTTTGTTCTGTCTACCAGGTGCATTTTATCAATAAACTGATCGTTGATTCTCTTTTCTTTCCATTCAATGCACTGTTCAATGGAGTGCTCCACCTCTACAGCTTTTGCATTTCCGTGAGTTTTTACTACCAGTCCGTTCAGACCGAGCATCGGTGCCCCGCCATAAGTTGAAATACTGAACTTTTTAAGTGTTTTTTTAAGAGCAGGCATTATAAGGAGAGCACCTATCTTTGAACGGAGTGTAGACTTAAGTGCTGTCTTGATCTCGCCAAGGAGCATTGCTGCTGTTCCCTCGTATGTTTTGAGGATCATGTTGCCGGTGAAAGCGTCACATACAACTACATCCGCCTCGCCGAAAACAACGTCACGAGCTTCTATAGAACCTGTGAAATTAATTCCTTCCGTCTTTTCAAGAAGAGGCATTGTCTCTTTGACAACAGCATTTCCCTTCTCTTCCTCAGCGCCGATATTTGCCATTGCAACTCTTGGGTTCTTTACTCCGACTATGCTCTCCATATATATTGAGCCCATCTGTGCGAACTGTACAAGCTGTGATGGTCTTGCGTCAACATTTGCGCCGCAGTCAATAAGAAGGACCGGGCCTTTGGATGAAGGAAGTACCGGTGCGAAAGGCGGTCTTTCAATGCCCTTTACCCTGCCGAGCAGTACCTGGCCTCCGACAAGTGTCGCGCCTGAACTTCCGGCCGTGACAAAAGCATCACATTCGCCGCTCTTGACAAGTTTCAATCCTTTTACTATTGACGAATCTCTCTTGGTCGATATTGCCTTTACAGGCGGCTCGGCCATTTCTATTACCTCTGTGGCATTCAATATCAAAAGCCTGTCTTCGGGATAATCGCATCCCTGCAGGGCTCCCTTTATTGCTTCTTCTCGTCCAACAAGCGTTATCTTGAGATCATCTTTTGCCTTAAGTGCCTGCACGGCTCCCTTTACGATCTCTCCGGGCGCATTGTCGCCACCCATTGCATCGACAGCTACACTTACCATTCCCATTTGTTTCTCCTTTGCTCGATACTTAAAACGCTTAACTGTATAACTATATCCGAACAGCGGTAAAAAATCAACGCACAACAAAAAACCGATGCGCATCATCAGCACACCGGTTTCCATGATCATTTTTCAAAACAAAATCAGTCTTTTGTTTCTACAACAACCTTCTTATTGTATGTTCCGCAGTTCTTGCAGACTCTGTGAGGCATCATAAGAGCGCCACACTTGGAGCACTTTACGAGAGTCGGAGCATTCATCTTCCAGTTGGCTCTTCTTTGATCTCTATGACCTTTTGAAGATTTATTCTTTGGGCAAATGGACATTTTAAACACCTCCTTAGCTATTCCCAGTGATGATCGGGTTTAATTGCTCTTCCCAATGCGGGAAAGCTTCGGTCGAACAGGTCTTTCGACCAGACAACGTAAATCATTATATCGACAGGCAATTCCTTTGTCAACGGATTTTTATCCGTTGTTGCGGAAAATTGTTACTAATTCAATGTACTATCTGAGCCTGAACGCAGGTCAGAGCGACAACTCCGACTATATCGCGCCATGAACAGCCTCTTGAAAGGTCATTTACAGGTTTTGCTATTCCCTGGAGCATAGGTCCGTAAGCTTCTGCCTTTGCCAGTCTCTGGACCAGCTTGTAGCCATTGTTGCCTGCATCAAGGTTCGGGAAAATAAGTACATTCGCGTGTCCTGCCACCTGGCTGTCAGGTGCCTTGCTCTTTGCGACTTCCGGAACTATAGCTGCATCGGCCTGGAGTTCTCCGTCAACAAGCAGGTTGGGATATTCTTCATGAGCGATCTTTACTGCGTTTACGACTTTGTCTACCAGCGGATGTTTTGCACTGCCCTTTGTGGAGTGGGAAAGCATTGCAACTACCGGCTTGTCACCCACAAGTTCCTGGAAACTTTCAGCACTCGAATTAGCTATTGCCGCCAGTTCCTCACTCGTAGGATCCTGATTGAGCCCCGAATCCGCAAAAATGAAAGTTCCGTGATCACCATATTCACAGTTCGGCACATCCAGGATAAAGAAGCCTGAAACAAGTTTTACACCTGATGCCGTGCGAAGTATCTGAAGTGCAGGTCTCAGCGTATCAGCAGTAGCGTGGCAGGCGCCTGCTACCATTCCATCGACATCATTATTTTTGACCATCACAACACCGAATGTAAGGAAATCAGAAAGCAGGATCTCCTTGGCCTTCTCAGGTGTCATTCCTTTATTCTTGCGTGTTTCATAAAGCAGATTTACATACTCATCAAGTTTGGGCGTTGTCTGCGGATTTATGACTGTAACCTGCGTAAGATCCAGGTCAAGCCATCTTGCGCCGTCCATGATCTTTTCCTCATCACCCACAAGGATAAGATTTGCTATACCCTCTTTGATGATTGCATTTGCCGCCTGCAAAGTCCTTTTATCTGTAGTTTCCGGTAACACGATAGTCTTCTTATCCTGTTTGGCCTTTTCCTTGATTCCATCAATGAATGACATATTTTACCCCTATCCTGCCGGTTTTTCGTCCGGTCACATTTGTTATAATTATAGCCAAACAAAGCAGTGTATACAAGAGAACTTCTTTTCAAAACATGCACTAAGAATGGTACAATTCATATATCATTGATAATAAGACCAAGGAGCTGTTTTGAAAGTCTGCGGAATAATAATGGAATGCTCGCCATTGCATAATGGGCATGCCTATCTTATAGATGAAGCAAAGAAACGGACTGGTGCCGATCATGTGGTCGTTGTCATGAGCGGTGATTTCACGCAGCGCGGTATTCCCGCTGTGATCGACTCTCATTCAAGAGCAGAGGCTCTTCTTTCCTGTGGAGTCGACCTTGTACTTGAGTTGCCTGTGTATTTTGCCACCTCGGCCGCAGGATATTTTGCAAGAGGCGGCGTAAGTCTGCTCTCTCATCTGGGTGTTGTCACCGATCTTGCTTTCGGATCTGAGTGCGGTGATCTTGACAAACTCAGATCATATTCAGAACTGCTGTCTTCTGAAGACTCATCTTTCGGCATCGAGCTCAGGAAATGCATCAGGTCAGGTCTTAGTTTTCCGGCCGCAAGAAATAAAGCCCTTGGCGGCTTTCTTCCTGATTTGCCCAATGATGTCCTCGGTGCTGAATACCTGAGGTGGATTGCTGAGTCCTGCAGTCAGATAAGGCCCTGCGCAATAAAGCGTACTGAATGCAGCCATGCTTCAGATATAAGATCAGAAATTGATAAAAACTCCTGCGCCTTGGAAAGCATAAAGTCATATCTTGGCAAAACATGTCCTTCCCGTATGACTGAGCTTCTGTTGTCAGCTCTTGGCGTGAGTGCACCTGTAACAGCAGATGATCTCTCAGCGCCGCTCTATTACTATCTTATGAATCCAGGTCCGGACGGAGCCCTCAGCAGTTCCGATTACAATGATCAGTTGTCTGCGTTCTTCGGTGTCGGAACTGGTCTGTCCCGCAGGATAATGAATGATCGATCAACTTATATGAGCTTTTCAGAGCGTTGCTCCCGGCTCAAGTCCAGGAACATGACCTGGACAGCAGTTTCAAGAGCTCTGCTTCACATCACACTTGGTATGACAAAAGAACGCTTTGAAAGTTATATGAATGCCGGGCTTACAGGCTACGCAAGGGTCCTGGGCTTCAGGAAGGACAGTGCACCACTACTGACGGCCATCAAGGTTAACGCTGACATTCCTCTCATAACATCTGTTTCAAAAGCCGCTGCAGTTCTCGATCCTGTTTTCAAAGATATGCTTAATGAAGAAGTAAGGTGTTCGTTTATCTATGACAGCATAGCGGCGCAGAAATTCAGCTCCGGTTTTCCCCGTACTGTCCGCTCAGAATATGAGAAAGAGCTCGTCATCATCTGATCATAAAAACAAAGGTCCCGTCATCCGCAAGATGATATCGGGGCCTTTATACTATCCTTATCACTCTATTTCAGGAGCTGTTCCGAGAAGATAGTTTATGAACTGCTGAGCTGTCCTTCCGGAGTAACCTCCATGCTGTAGCTCCCATTTTCCTGCCTCAGCCTTAAGTTCTTCTCTGCTGAGCTTTATCTCCGGCGACCTTTCTGCAAGTGCGTAAACTATATCATAGAATTCCTGTGGCGCCGGGCGGAAGTATCCGATTGAAATACCAAAACGATCAGCAAGCGAAAGCTTCTCCTGCACAGTATCAGACCTGTGCATTTCATCATCGCTCCTGTCTGATCTGTCGCTCCAGCTCTCGCGTATGAGGTGTCTCCTGTTTGATGTCGCATAAATAAGGACATTCTCCGGTCTTGGTTCAAGACCGCCTTCTATTACTGCCTTGAGATACTTATAATCCGTCTCAAAATCCTCAAAAGAAAGATCATCCATATATATGATAAATCTGTAATTTCTGTTCTTGACCTCTGAGATTATCTGCGCCAGATATTTGAACTGATGCTTGTATATCTCTATCAGTCTTAACCCTTTATCATAATATTGATTCAGGATTGCCTTAATGCTCGTCGATTTGCCTGTTCCCGCATCACCATAAAGCAGAACATTATTTGACTTTCTGCCTTCAACGAATGCTTCCGTGTTCTGAACAAGTTTCTTCTTCTGAAGTTCATATCCCACAAGATCATCAAGCATTACATCACTGGTCGCTGTGATAGGACTGAGCAAATCATCTTCGCTCTCATCAACACGAAAAGCCTTGTTGAGTCCGAACTTTCCAACTCCATATTCCTTATAGAATCCAGTCACAATCCTGTAAAGATCGTCAGTATCTTCTGCTGTCTCGATCTCATTGCTGAGCAACTGGACCTTTTCACTGACGCTCTTATTAAATATTCTCTCCTTTTTCACGACAGCCCTATAGTGCTGTATCGTTGAGAAGCAATTTATGCCAAGCTCTTTCTCCATTTCAGAAAAATCATAATCAAAAAGCTGTTTAAAAACAGAGAGATCGTTCTTGGCAAAAGACTCGACTGTTCCTTCATTTGCACCGACTTTTTCAGAGACCAGTGTGAACGGTGTCTCTGTCATTGCAAGAAGAAAAGCCAGATAGTTATGCCACAGATTGTTATTGAAACCATATTTCGTCGCTACATCCAGCAATCTGTTGATCTCGCAAAGAATATCTGATATAAGTTCCTCTTTCTCATATTCTCCGTTTTGGAACCTGTGGCAGATATCAGCCATTTTAAACAAAATGCTGTCTTTTCCAATATTGCGGTAAATAATAAGCTTTGACGTCAGACGATACATGTGAACACCTCTTGGATTTTTATGTTTCGTATTATCTTATCACTTTCCTTTTGGTGTTCACAGTACCAGAAAAATATAGCAAAATACTTTTTCAATATAATGATTTCTCTGTAGCCGCAGCTTCTGGCTTTTCCACCGCTGGCGATGAAGCAGCCTCCGATGATGACGAAGTTGCATCCGATGGAGACGAAGCAGCCCCGGGGGATGATGAAGTGGCGGCCGAGGATGATTCTTCATCTGATATATCTGCTGTTGACGCATCTGCGGACGATGAATTTTCTATAACTGTGCTCCCTGCTGATGTATTATCCGTTGCTGAATTACCCGTCGCCGCATCCGCAGTCGATGAAGCCATATTTGATGCCTCTTCTTTTGTTGATGCAGCTTCATCAGACTCTTCATCCGGATTATCCTGGGCCGATGATATGACCGGAGCAGTAAATGTCTTCGGCTCACTGCTCAAAGTACTTGCACCATTATTCGGATCCCATTTGATGTGTGCTTCTGTAATCTGACCATCATTATATCCACAATTCTTACCATATCCCAACTGCTGTCCTTCTGATAATCCGCACTTCAGATAAAGACTTGTTGATCTTGAGGAACTGTTTACATGATTTCCACCATTACCGGCACCTGCGTGCGTTCGTGTTTCAATTGAAGTGCTTGTCTGCCCGTTATCGTACGTAACCGTGCGTTTGTATCTGCAAGTCTGGAACCCTGTGCTCGGGTCTGTTGAGCAGCCCTCGCCAAGGCAAGGTCCTTCTTCAACAGTCACCGTGCCATAACAGCTTCCCACGTGGTGATGAACATATGGAACCGTGTAACACCCACCACTATCCGTAAGATATTCCTTTTCCCCGGTATTATTACCATTGCCGTCAACATGATAATGATATGAATACTCTATTGAAGCTGCAGGTATTTCATCAACCGTAATTGTCTGTTCAAGGCCCGAAATTGCATCAGCATACTGTTTGAATGTTACTCTGTCACTGGTGTCCTGCCCGTAAGTAGTCTTTACATCCATACCTTTCGCCAGCAACGCGGATGCAAGGAGCTCTTTGCCGTTACTGGCAGATATAAAAGACTGTGTCACATTGTCTGAAAGTGCCTGAATCAAGCCTTGAAGTGCATCATTACCCGTAGACTGTGCCTGATTATATGTCGTAAAATATTCTGACATATTTGTATTCAGGTTATTAGTCGTCTCTGTTATCTGCGCTGTCTCTGCCTGATGATTTGATGTTATCGTGTTCTTTATATCATCAGATCTGGTAATGAGATCAGCATGATTCGAACCGACATTAGCCGTTAATGAATCGATCTTACTTATTGCTGTATTCTGCGACGCTGTAAGATTGTCATATTGCTGCTTCTCCAGTGCCGTCAACTCCTTGATCTTGCCATCCAGCGCGCTCTCGATTTCTGTACCGTTCTTATCTATAAGAACTGTCAGTGCCCTGTAATCTGTGTCGACTGTATTGCTCAGATCTGTTCTGACTTCTTTGAGCAATGACGTCAGGTCTCTGTAATTCGCATCGCTTTTCGAACCATAGCTTTCAATAAGTGAAGAAAGTGAACTCTCAAGAGATGATATACTGCCGCTTATAGAATCATTTCCTTTTTTCAATGCTTCATATTTCGCCGCCAGGTCCTCTTTGAGAGCCGTTGTGCTTTCTTTTATTTCACTTGTATTGTTTGTTATTGATTCTTTGTTATCATTTTCTGCGCTCATTATTTCATTTATGAGCTTTTCTGTATCGCTTCGGCTGGTATTTACACGCTCTATCAGACTGTTCACCTCTGTTTCAAGCGTACTGAGTGTAGTCTTCATCTCTTTCCTTGCCTTTGCGTCAGTTGTTCCGTCAATTTTTCCTGAATAATCAATTAGCTTTCTTTGTATTTCATCAAGTGTTTTGTCAATAGCATTGTAATGTTCTGTGGACTCACTGGCAAAATCATTTGTTTTCGCCAGTATTTCAGAATTCTCACTTATTGTCCTGTCAATAGAACTCAGCTGGTCTGTTGTACCGCTGCCGTTCCTGAGCGATCTTGCTGTAAAGAATATAATGATCCCCAACATGATAATCACTGCCACCGCAAGCAAAACATATTGTGGCTGTATTGTTCTTTCCTCGCCGAAATATTCATCATCCGGCTCGTTGTTTCCGTAAACGTCCTCCATTGATCCTCCGATCTTATGATAACTTCTTTTCCTGCTGTGACTTTTGCAGCGAGCGCTGCGTGATTAAAAAGACATGATTGCATCTGGGAAAGGAATGCTTCCGGACGCTCCCCTTCAGACGCGTATCCTTATTATATCAATGCTTTCCGAATAGGCAATAAACATGCTCAGGATGCTTTTGTCTATTATTTACAGTCATAAAAACAGCCCGGAGACTGATTAATAGCTCCGGGCTGTCCATTATATGCTGATAAACTTTGTCAGTGTTTTTTTGTTTTTATAAAAAATAACCAATAACTGCTCATAAATTCTTACTGAGCTCACCTTTTAATCAGCGAGTGCATCATTTGCTGTATTTCTTTTATCAAGGAGATCTGCGTATTCTTTTTTCAAAACATCATAATCAGGATCACCATTCCGTAAAAGCTCGACGATCTTTACTATGACATCATACATGGGCGAAATCCCACAATTAGCAATAACACCTTTCAACATGTGTGAAGTCTCAAAAGCCGTTTTGGCATTTTTGCTGTCAATTTCTTTTCCAAGTTCATCAAATCCCGGATCTTTCAGCATCTCAGTAACAACTTCACGATAGAAATCACCGTCTCCGATAAACCTTGCGCTTGTTGCATCTACGGATCTGCAGCCAAGCTTTATCAACATTTCATCCAGCTTCATAATGACCCCTTTGCTATCGTATGACAATCACATAAATCATTTGTTTTTATTCTACCATAAAATGCTGAACTTTTTGTCACATTGTAAGCGCTTAATAATCACCCGGATTTAATATTCCGGTCATTTCTGCCACAATGGTCAGACGATGGAGTGAAATACTCCAAC
>JAQWCI010000120.1 GCA_028706005.1 Lachnospiraceae bacterium | reverse complement strand
CTGCCGTCGATTGAAGCTATGTAAGCTACAGGTGTCAGATCCATTACTTCCTGAACGGAAGATTCGCAGAGCATTGCAGCACCGGTCTGGCGGCATGCATATACGTCTGAATGATCACCGAAAATGTTGAGTGCGTGGCTGCAGACAGCACGGGCTGAAACATCGAATACACCGGGGAGTCTTTCACCTGCGATCTTGTAGATATCAGGGATCATAAGAAGAAGACCCTGAGAAGCTGTGAAGGTAGAGGTCATAGCGCCTGCTGCGAGTGAACCGTGAACTGCACCGGCTGCGCCGCTTTCGGCCTGCATCTCGGTGACCTTAACAGTCTCACCGTAAATGTTCTTTCTTCCCGCTGTTGCCCACTCATCAATGTGTTCAGGCATAACTGATGAAGGGGTAATGGGATAGATGGCAGCTACTTCTGTGTAGGCATACGCTACATGAGCTGCAGCTTCATTACCATCCATGGTTTTAAACTTTCTAGCCATTATATAATTTCCTCCTTATATTATTGATGCTGTACAAAAAGCTGTATACAGCAAATCAGACTTATCTACATAGTAGCATTGAGACTTTTAAAAAGCAATGTATTTATGGGTGTGCAAAGCACCTGCAAATACAGCAGTCATGCGGCTTTGGACAATCTCACAGCATCCTTGCACTTTGCGTTTTGCCGGGTTATACTACGCATATCTCCAAATCAGAAACAGACAAAACACATTGCAGCAGTATCGTTACAGTGGACAGCAGGGCTGATTCACGGGCGGTCTGCGCGGAAATGAGGATGAAAATGAAAGATATAACAGCTGATATGACTATAGGAGAAGCACTCAATGTGAATCCCGATATAGTGCCCGTACTTATGCAGATAGGAATGCACTGCATCGGATGCCCCGCATCTATGGGCGAGACGATCGAAGAGGCAGCTATGGTACACGGGATCGATGTGAACGAGCTTCTCGATCACATCAACATGGCCAACGACGAGAAGGAAGACAAGGACTGAAATCATTCACAGTAAAACTAAAGGCAGTGGATCATATTGCTGATCTGCTGCCTTTTACGTGGATCATAAGTACGTGTATTTGCATTACATAAGTTTTGCAAGCTCATCCAGTGCGTTTTCATTGATAACAGTGATGCAATGCTCTTTGAGATTCTGCTCGCGGGCGTAGCTCATGAGCTCCGGAGCGCTGTATTCAGAAAGAACTGCAAGAATATTCTGTGCTTTGCCGACAGTGTCTTCATCCTGGAAAACAAGTGAAAGATAATATTTGCCTGTTGAATCATTGCGGTAAAGAGCACAATGAACACCATCTGGCGTTTTCGCAATTACAGAGGCGTCTATTGCACTGCCAAGTGAATCAAAAACAAACAGACGGTGAAGTAACAGGTATTTTTTGAGCTTATCCAGTTCTTTGGCTGCTTCTTCATTTTCATATGGAGATGCGGATTCGTCTGTAATATCATTGCCGTCGCCTGATCCGCCGCTCTGACGGATGGCTTCAAGAATGCGATCGAAAACTGACGATGATGAATCATCTCCGCCTGATTCCTGCTGTACTGCAGGCGAGAAGTTTGAAAATCTTGTGTCAAGCTCTTCGGGATCATCTACTTTTGTTACGACCAGCACAATGCTCCCTGCACTTATCGGTATAGCCTCTATCATGAGAGGCGTGTTGTCAGCTTTGAATCCGAACTGGGTGGATGCCTGCTGCATCAGGTCGCGAAACAGCAGTTTGGCTTTGTCTGTTCCGTAAGCCAGCTCCGATAATCTTATGTGGCGCTTAGCCAGATCATCTTTGGTAAGAGTGCAGCGAATCTGATTATTGTTTACAATTTCTATTTTCACAATGGCTTCCCCCTTTCTGGAAGTGTCTGTCTTAATTCATCAATTTATACACTTTTAGGCAAATGCGTCAATAGATGAGACGATATTTAACAGAAGATTTATACTTTGAGGTACTGCCGGATAAGTGACGGCGGTGACCGGGTAAATTTTTTGGTAATAATTCTTGCGTTGCCTCAGAAATAAACAAAAACAATCGATTTCGTATTTTAGCCTCCCTTTCCTGTTGCGACTTAATGTTCTGCCCCATATAATCAGTACAGGCAATACGGAACAGGCACTGTATCAGGGGAGGAGGTGGCAGTTCAGTACAGGGATTTTACAGCCTGTTTATCCGCTGCGTGTCGCAGCGGTGAGTAATTATTCTATAGGAACAATCTAAGACGATCCATTGTCTCAAGGGAGCAGTATGCTCCGTCTGTATGTTTCCTGATTTATCTTACAATCACAATACAAATCGGGCGATCCAGCCCGGATCTTCACTACAATCAGATTAGCAGTTTATGATACCGTTCCGCAGCCCGGGCGGACTTATGACCGCGGAAATGTCCCACGAAGAGCAGTTCCCTTATGGTCTCACTGATAGTCCGCATTTCTTTTCTGCCCTGAATATCCGTCCCGTAGAATACCTGCCGGATTTCACGGTCTTTATCATTTCAATAATGACAAATCTATATTCAATTCTATAGAGTGCATCTATCACACCAGCCGGCATGACTAATTCAGAAGGCCCCGCCTTAATGTGCTGTCGGCAGATAGGTACACTCTTTTCTGTGTTTTATGGTAAAATAATACGGGTTTTTAAGAATGCCGCAGATCGGGCATCCTTTTCCGCGATGGCGCGGAGGCAAAACAAATTAATGATGTATAACTACATAACATGAATATCAGAGGTTCTATGAAAGCTAACGACCACAGTGATTATCCCGATGAATTTGAGGATGAGTTCTATAACGAAAACGACGATCGAGACATGACAGGCGGATCAGAGGCAGATGATCCTGCCGATATATTTGATGACGGTGAAAGTGTCACATACGGGAATGTTTCTTACAGACGCAGCACAGAGCGCCAGGGCAGCGTTCACCGTGACAGCGGTAATCTTGATGTCAGCAGTGCGTCGCGTGATGATGGGAGAGGCAAAGCTCAATTCGACAGGAATAACTATGCCTCAGGTGTCTCAAAGAGCAGATACGGTACCGGGCGCAGTAAGAGCTACAGCCGCAAGGCTGACAGCACAGGAAGGAATGCGGCCGGCACTGCCGCTATGGACAGGCCAATGCAAAACAAGAAGAACAGCAATAAGGGCGGCAGAGGCAGGAAAAGAGGAGGTTTTCCATGGAAACTTCTGATCATTCTTGTTATTGCAGCACTCATTGCTGCCTATGGGTATACGCTTTACCAGGATCGCTACGGATATTCTGACGCGCGAGAGGATATGACTGCTTATTATGGACTGACAGATGATTCTGCTGTCGCGATCATAAGTAACGACACACAGCTTGATGTATATGCAAAGCTTATCGATGGAGCATATTATATGAAGTACAGTGATGTGTGCAGCCTTCTGAATAAGCGTTTTTATTATGGATACACTGATAATGTCGTGCTGTATTGTCTGCCGACTGATATGGTGAGAACAACTATAGACACGACCGGGTGGTCATCCGATGAGAGCGGAACTGTCACTGAGACATATAAGCCGGCATGCATGGACGGAGATTCGCTGTATCTTGCACTCGATTTTGTCAGACAATACACTGATTTCTCATACGAAACATACACTGATCCCAACAGACTGGTCCTGCATACCGCAGACGAGAGCAAAACATCTGCGTCCGTCACAAAAGACACGGCAATACGCACTACCGGCGGGGTGAAGAGCAACATAATGAAGGATCTCGTGCAGGGGGACACAGTATACATCCTGCAGGAGATGACAGATTGGTCTGAGGTCGAATCGGCTGATGGCATTATCGGATACGTGGAAAACAAGTTCCTCGGGGACAAACAGAATGTGACTATAAGTGTTCCTCAGGATTATACCGAACCGGAGTTTACATCGGCAAAACTTGATGGAAAAGTCAACATGGGTTGGAATAATGTCATTTCCACTGATGGAAACACCTCTTTTGATGAAGTGACTCAGAACACTAAAGCTCTCAATGTCATCTCTCCGACATGGTACCCGGTGAGTGATGACGAAGGGCACATAGACAGCTATGCCACGCAGGATTATGTTGACAAGGCACATGCCATGGGACTAAAGGTATGGCCTGTTGTCGATAATTTCAACAACACTGATATTGACAGCAGTAAATTCCTCGGAACTATTGAGACGAGAAGCAATGTAATAACTTCACTGATGACAGAAGCCGAGACTTACGGCTTTGATGGCATAAATGTTGATTTTGAGCAGATCGATGTCGATTATGCATCAGACTTCATTGAGTTCATAAGGGAATTATCAATACAGTGCAGAAAACGATCCCTCACACTTTCAGTGGACAATTACGTGACGTATGACTTCAATGATTACTACAGCATGGATGAGCAGGCGGTGTTTGCAGACTATGTTGTGATAATGGGGTATGACGAACATTATGCAGGGAGCAGCGAGGCAGGGTCAGTGGCTTCGATAGATTACGTAAAGTACGGGATACAGCGGGCAATGCAGGAAGTTCCTGCGGAAAAGATAATAAATGGCATTCCGTTCTATACCAGACTGTGGAAAACAGATTCTTCCGGCCTTTCCAGTGAGGCGCTTTCGATGAGTCAGGCACAGGATTTTATCGCAAATCACGGTGCTGAGGTGACATGGGACTCGACGACATGCCAGAATGTCATCGACTTTACTGAAAACGACGTTCATTATCAGATGTGGGTAGAAGACTCTGAATCAATATCGGCTAAACTGGATGTAATGATGGCCGATGGTATTGCGGGGGTCGCAGCGTGGCGACTTGGATTTGAAACTGCTGATGTATGGGATGTTATAGAGCAGTACATAAACGGAACACTCAACAGGGCGCAATAATTCAGGAGCCGGAAAGACGATAGATGATAACAAAACATGTAAGCATGACAGAAGACAATATTGATGCAAAAGCGATAGAAGATGCCGGGGAAATACTGAAGGCGGGCGGGCTGGTGGCTTTTCCGACAGAGACGGTATACGGGCTCGGGGGAGATGCTCTGAATCCGAAATCATCAATGAAAATATATGCGGCGAAGGGAAGACCTTCTGACAACCCGCTTATAGTACATATATGCAGACTGGAAGATACAGAACGTATTGCGGCTTCGGTGCCGGAAAGTTATTATAAACTTGCAAAGGCTTTCTGGCCGGGACCGATGACGATCATTCTCAACAAGAGCGACATAGTACCGACTGAAACAACAGGCGGACTTGGAACAGTAGCAATAAGATTCCCGAGCAACCAGATCGCACATGCACTCATAGAGGCCGAAGGAGGGTTTATTGCGGCACCCAGTGCAAATCGTTCGGGAAGACCCAGCCCTACACTTGCAAAATACTGCAGGGAGGATCTTGACGGGCGAGTAGAGATGATCATAGATGGAGGACAGGTAGCAATAGGTGTTGAGTCCTCAATAATAGATCTCACAGAAGAAAGACCGGTTATACTAAGGCCGGGATATATAACAGAGGAAATGTTCGACAGTGTTCTTGGTAATGTCGATATTGACAGGACGATAATAGCTCCTGATTCGAAAATCAAACCAAAGGCTCCGGGAATGAAGTACAGGCATTACGCGCCTAAGGGAGATCTTAAGATAGTGGCAGGCCCTCAGGACAAAGTCGTCGACTATATAAACAAAGCTGCAGCCGAAGCCTCTGGGAGAGGTGAGAAGACGGGAATTATATGCACTGATGAGACAAGGGCACTGTACAGGGCGGATTCAATAAAAAGCGCAGGGACACGCACTGACGAAGAGAGCATAGCAAAGGAATTATTCAGAGTGCTGAGAGAGTTTGATGATGAACAGGTGACCGTTATGTATTCAGAGTCATTTGATAAGAGCGGTATAGGCATGGCTGTTATGAACAGACTCATGAAGGCTGCAGGGCAGCAGGTGATAGATCTCAGTAAATAATACAATACTTAAGGAGGTGTTTATCATGATAGCGATAGGTTCCGATCATGGTGGGTATGACCTGAAGATGTCGGTAATAGAACATCTTAAGGAAAGAAACATCGAGTACAGGGACTACGGATGTTTTGACAAAAAATCCGTGGATTATCCGCAGTATGCCAAGGCTGTAGCAGATTCTGTGGCATCGGGAGAGTCTGAAAAGGGAATAGTTGTGTGCACTACAGGAATCGGGGTCTCAATAGTTGCCAACAAGGTCCACGGCATACGCTGCGCGCTCTGCTCAGAGACATCATCAGCTGAGCTGACGAGACTGCATAATGATGCCAATGTCCTTGCACTCGCCGGGGGAATGATCGGACCGAAGATAGCAAACGACATTGTGGACACATTCCTTGATACTCCTTTTTCGGGGCTGGAGAAACACGCCCGCAGGATCTCGCAGATAGCTGAGATTGATAAATAAGAAATCAATAGTAACAGAATAAAATAAAAAAGTTTCAAGATGGAGGGAAAAAATGGCAAAAGTAGTTATCATGGATCATCCGCTTATTCAGCACAAGATCGGTTATATCCGCAGGAAGGAAACAGGCACCAAAGACTTCAGAGATACGGTCGGAGAGATCGCAATGCTGATCTGCTACGAAGCAACAAGGCATCTGGAGCTGGCTGATGTTGAAGTGGAGACACCTATATGCAAGACCATAGCCAAGGAACTCAAGGGTAAAAAGATGGCTATCGTCCCGATCCTCAGAGCAGGTCTCGGAATGGTCGATGGAATGCTGACACTTATTCCCGCAGCAAAGGTCGGACATATAGGACTCTACAGAGATCCTGAGACGCTCAAGCCTGTAGAGTATTATTGCAAACTGCCGGCTGACTGTGCGGACAGAGAAGTGTTCGTAGTGGATCCCATGCTTGCGACAGGCGGTTCTTCAGTGGCGGCGATCGATATGCTCAAGCAGCACGGTTGCAAGAAGATTACATTTATGTGCATTATTGCGGCACCTGTAGGAATAAAGGCTCTTACGGAAGCACATCCTGATGTTGACGTGTATGTCGGAGCACTTGACGATCACCTCAATGAGGACGGGTATATTGTGCCGGGTCTGGGCGATGCCGGTGACAGGATATTCGGCACAAAATGACGAAAGGTTCCACTTTCAACTGAACCCTGAGAGCTTTCTTCGAAGGCTTTCGGACAGCGGCAACGCAAGGGGGCATACAATGTCTGGAAAACGTTCAGATTATATTTCCTGGGATGAATATTTCATGGGCGTCTCGCAACTGGCCGGCATGAGATCAAAGGATCCCAACACGCAGGTCGGCTCCTGTATCGTCAGTGCAGACCATAAAATACTGTCAATAGGATACAA
>JAQWCI010000119.1 GCA_028706005.1 Lachnospiraceae bacterium | reverse complement strand
GTGTCGAGGCGACGGGATTCGAACCCACGACCTCTGCGTCCCGAACGCAGCGCTCTACCAAACTGAGCCACGCCTCGATTGTAATATGCGTCACGGATTATTTGTAACGCATTGCAAATCATACATCAATTCTTTACCACGTGTCAAGGCAGAAACAAGGTATAATCAATATAGGTATTCTCAGATCGTAACGGTGTTTGGACTTGTATCTTTATCATGGAGGGAAGTTGTATGAAGTGGAAGAAATCTGCAGCTATAGGCTGCGCATTGATAATGGCAGTTGAATGCGCATTTGTTTTCACTCCGGTGGCGACAGTTAAGGCAGCGGGGAAGGACGCCGGCAGCAGCTGGATCGAGTCAGATATCAAGGGCAATGTCACGACAGACACAGTGGTAAGTCATAAGGATGACTTCAGTGCCGCAGTGAATAAAGAGTGGCTTTCGACAACTGTAATTCCGGAAGGGTACTCATCCTATGACGCATTCAGTGAAGCTGATGATGTTATGCGTGAGCGCAAATTGTCTCTGATTCACGACAGCACGCTGAAGAGTCATGATGCATCACTTGTGAAGACTTTTTACGATCTTTCCGGTGACTGGGCATCCAGAAATGAGGCCGGTGTGAGCAGCGCCCTGCCTTATATTGAAGCAGTAAGATCAATATCGACGACTGATGATCTGACGAAGTTCCTGATAAATGAAGATGAGAACAAGCTTGGACTTGTTTTCTCCGGAGTGGGAACGACGGCTTCATATAGCGATGCGACAAGATATACGGTTTATATAGATGAACCTAGTTATTTTCTGAATTACCCTGACGATTACACGGAAATGAGCGTGACCGGTCAGATGTATTATGAGTATGATCAGCAACTGGTAAGTTATATGTTGCAACGGTTCGGTTATTCTGAGCAGGAAGCAAATGATATTTTCGATGGAGCAATCAGGTTTGAGTCCATGATGGCCCCATATCTTTATACTGCTGAGGATCAATCCTCAGTGGATTACATCAATAAGACAAACAATGTATATAGCCTTCAGGAAATTGGCGCGATGGAAGGCAGCTACCCCATTGCGGAAATGTTAGCTGGAACAGGATATGGTCAGAGCGTGGATTATATGGTGGCTAATCCTGATTTTATCAAGAATTTCGGGAAACTGTATACAAATGAGAACATCGAACTCATAAAGGATTATCTGTTGGCACATGAAGCGTCGATGTTCTCTGGTTTGCTGGATCGTGACGCATATGAGACCAAAACCAGTATCAGCAACAGTGTTTTCGGGGGAAGCGGAACGATCTCAGATGAGGAATACTGTTACGATATAGTGAACTCATATCTCGCCTGGCCGCTCGATAATCTTTATGTTGATACGAGCACTGTAAATGCGTTTTACAATCCTTCCATGAATGCCATATATTTCCTGGCAGGCCAACTTGTTCCACCATTGCTTGATGATGAGAACAATTATGAGGAGTTTCTGGCACTTGTCGGAGAAACATTCGGTCATGAAATGTCACATGCTTTTGATACGAATGGAGCGCAGTTCGACGCAAACGGTAACGTCACGAACTGGTGGACAGATGAGGACTATTCGGCATATATGGCCAGAACTCAGAAGGTCGTAGACTACCTGGATTCAATAACACCTTTTGAAGATCATCCGGAACTGCATATTGACGGTGAACTTGTAAAGACCGAATACGTAGCTGATCTTGTTTCGCTCAAACCTTTGATCGAAATGGCAAAACAATATGAAAAAGATCAGAATAAGGAGTTTGACTGGGATCTTTTCTTCCAGGCTTATTCGGTCCAGTGGAGGAAGATAAGCTCAAAAGAGAGTGAGATAAGTCAGATGCAGAGCGATGAGCACCCCCTGAATTACCTCAGGGTAAATGCAGTTCTTCAGCATTATCAGGAATTCTATGATACGTATGATATTCAGCCAGGCGACGGTATGTATCTTGCGCCTGAAGACAGACTCAAAGTCTGGTGATTATTTCACAGGAGCTGCCTTTCCGGCAGCTCTTGTTTTCTTCATATCAAGTATTCTCTGGTTCTCGGAACCACGGAACTTCAGAGTGATATTGCGCAGCTCTTCAACATACGGGCCATCTACGAGTATATCGATATTATCAAGGATCTCATCAGTGGCGGCAGTGTAACGGCGGCCACCGGGAATAAGATCTTTGTCATATATGAAACCGGTATACATCCATATTGTTTTGCCGGGCAGCTCGCTGCGGATGCGCCGTATCAGAGTGACGAGAACCTCCTGATTTGCAGGTTCAAACGGCTCTCCGCCGAGTATGGTAATGCCGTCATAGAATGGACGTTTAAGCTCATTGATTATTTCCTGCTGAGTATTATTGTCATATGGGATGCCGTAAGCAAAATCCCAGGTCTGCGGCTGGAAACAGCCCCTGCAGTGATTTGTGCAGCCGGAGACGAAAAGGCTGAGGCGAATGCCGGGACCGTTTGCAACATCACATTTTATAAGTTGACCTATATTCATTGATAACCTCTTGTTACGCCTGCGGTATTGTCCCACATGATACATGTTCGACTCTGTCCTGTATTTCAGCGGTGCGTCCCTGGTTCCAGTATTGTGTGCCGATGTAACCGCAGGTGCGGCGGGCCACATGCATCTTCGTCTGGTCACGGTTGCCGCAGTTAGGGCATTCCCAGACTAACTTGCCGTGATTGTCTTTCACTATTTTGATCTCACCCGTGTATCCGCAGACATCACAGAGGTCAGACTTAGTGTTGAGCTCTGCATACAGGATGGTGTCATAAATATGTTTCATGATCGTGAGCACGGCGGGGATATTGTTTTCCATGTCAGGAACTTCCACGTAGCTGATGGCCCCGCCCGGAGAGAGCTTCTGGAACTCGGCCTCTTTGGAGAGCTTATCGAATGCGTCTATTTCCTCAGAAACATGGATATGGTAGCTGTTAGTGATGTAGTTCTTATCCGTGACATGAGGAATGATGCCGAATCTTCGCTGCAGACATTTTGCAAACTTATATGTCGTTGATTCAAGCGGCGTTCCATAGACGGAGTAATCAATATTCTCGGCTTTCTTCCATTTCATACAATAATCATTGAGCATCTGCATGACCTTAAGACCGAATGATTTGCCTTCCTCACTTGTGTGAGAAACACCCTTCATGTAGTAAACACACTCTGCGAGGCCGGCGTAGCCGAGCGATATTGTTGAATATCCGTCAAAGAGCAGCGGGTCTATGACGTCACCTGGTTTAAGCCTTGCAAGTGCACCGTCCTGCCAGAGAATGGGAGCAACATCTGAAGGTGTGCCCATGAGCCGGTTGTGCCTTATCTGCAGGGCACTGTGGCAGAGCTCAAGTCTCTCGTTCATGATAGCCCAGAATTTATCCTCATCACCGCCTGATGAACACGCGGCATCAACGAGGTTAATGGTCACAACGCCCTGATTGAATCTGCCATAGTACTTGTGGACAGCGGGTTTATAGTTCGTTGCATCAGCAATATTGCCTACGCCTGCGTCCGTGAATCTGTCGGGCGTAAGGAATGAGCGGCATCCCATGCAGGGGTAAACATCACCGTTCTTGAGCTCCCTCATTTTCTTCGCGGAAATATAATCCGGCACCATACGTTTTGCAGTGCACTGCGCAGCGAGCTCTGTGAGATAGTGATACTTGCTGTCCTCAGGCATGTTGTCTTCATCAAGTGCATAGATCAGCTTCGGGAAAGCCGGCGTTACATAGTAGCCTTTTCTGTCTTTGACGCCGAGAATCCGCTGCCTTAATATGGCCTCGATTATGAGCGCAAGATCCTCCCTTATCTGCCCGTCCGGCACCTCATCAAGATACATGAAAACAGTTACGAACGGAGCCTGTCCGTTTGTGGACTGGAGCGTGATGAGCTGGTACTGGATCGTCTGGCATCCGGATTCCACTTCCTTGCGGACTTCATCTTCGATGAGTTTTTTCATTTTGTCTTCAGTCGCGGTAATTCCCGCTTCTTCAAACTCTTCGTGCAGGCGTTTTGATATCCTCTGCCTGCTGACATCTACAAACGGCGCGAGGTGAGAGAGGGTAATAGTCTGACCGCCATATTGAGAACTGGCGACCTGCGCGACTATCTGTGAAGCAACAGTGCAGGCTGTCGCAAATGACTTCGGCCTGTCGATTTTTGTCCCTGAGATACAGGTGCCGTTCTGCAGCATGTCATCAAGGTTTACCAGGTCGCAGTTGTGCTCGCGGTTGGCGAAATAATCAGAATCATGGAAATGTATTATGCCCTCTTCATGCGCTCTTGATATTTCGGGAGGGAGCAGGAATTTTGTCGTATACTCACGTGAAATTTCCCCGGCCATATAGTCTCTTTGAACTGATACGACTGTAGGGTTTTTATTGGAATTTTCCTGTCTGACTTCCTCGTTCTGCACCGAAACAGAACCGTCCTCGTTCTTTGTCACGTCAACTATGCCCTCGATCTTCGCGAAGAGACCTGTCTTGTTGCGCGTCTCCTGACGGCTTGCTCTGTAGTCGTGATACAGCAGGAAAACGGAATATGACCGCTTGCAGATTTCATGCTGCACGATGTCCTGTATCTCTTCGACCGACAGTGCTCTCTCAGTATGGAAAACAATTGATTCCACTATTTCTGTGATCTCATCTATCTTAGCATCAGTGAGCTTATTGTCAGTTCTTTTTTCTTCACTGTTAGCTTTCGTGATCGCGGCTTTGATCTTTACAAGTTCAAACGGAACCTGTTTACCGGATCTTTTTATGATGAATTTCTGTTCATCCTGATTTGCGTCTTTGATGTAATCGTTCATTAATATACCTCTGTCATTATATTGTTGAGCAAAACCAATCTACTGGTCCTGCATAGTTGCCGGCCTGATGATTATATCAGAAAAAAACCAAAGAAAACAGATATATTGTGTTTTTATTTACAAAAAACCACAACATCTTGTGAAAACGCCATATTTGCGTTGCATTATTTGGAACCGTTGCTGCTGGAATCTTCATCGCTGTTGCTGTCGCCGGCGTAGAGATATACATCGTCTTTCATGTGAAAGCCGCCTGCGATTACAGTATCATCTATGTTGTCAGCGGTGACTTTGATGGGCGCTATGGAAATGTATGGTACGTCATAAGTGCCGTCAGAAATTGTTTTGTCTGTGTCAGGACCGGAGCCGTTTGCCATCTCTACAGCGATCTTTGCAGCCTGTCCCGCCAGATCTTCGATAGGTTTGTACACAGTCATTGCCTGTGTGCCCTCGACAATCCGCTGGCATGCTTCAAGATCAGCATCCTGACCCGTAACTGTCACATCTCCGGCACGTCTTTGCTCAGAGAGAACTCTCACGACCTGACCGGCGATGGAGTCATTGCCACACATGAATGCGTCAGCATTACTTATGTCTTCCGGGTGAGCCGTAAGGTAATCGTATGCCTCCTCGTCGTTCCAGTCGGCGCAGTCTTTTTCATCAATGAGAGTGATATTGTCATTAATTGTTTCGTCAAAACCTTCATTGACGAGAGTCACATTGTAGTCCGTAGAGGAACCGTTGACTTTCATATATTTTCCGCCGTCAGGCAGAGCATCATTTATGACTTCAGCCATGAACCGCCCGACCTCGCCGTTATCAAATGTAATATAAAGATCAGTGTCAGCGTTGTTGACAATGCGATCGTATGAGATAACCTTGATCCCGGCCTTATGTGCCTTTTCGACACTTTCAGTGAGAGTTTTGCCGTCGACAGCAACAATTACAAGAAGGTCTACATGGTTTTCAATCATGTGGTCGATTATCGAGATCTGTTCGTTAACATCGCCGTTGGCGTTTCCGACTATAACATTCGCTCCGAGCTCCTTTGCGGTAGATGTGAAAATATCTCTGTCGCGCTCCCACCTTTCTATAACAAACGAGTCGAAAACGATACCTATCGATGGCCCTGTCTTATCCGCATCTGAAGCGGCGGTATCGGTGTGCTCAGAGACAACAGCGCTTCCGCAGCCTCCAAGGATAAAGGAACACAGCAACGCAGAAATGAGCATGAGACTTATTTTCTTATAAATTACTGATCGATTCAGCATTATTTCTCCCGTGCAGAATGTATTTTTTACCCTGATATCATATAATGTACTCATGTCTGACAATAATAAACGCGGTCATGATGACCGGCAACAACATCATAAGCCATCAGGTTCGAATCTTGCAATCATAATCCTGATGAGCGTGCTTGTTCTGGTGACAGCACTGAGCCTCATATATTTTGAAATACAGGTGCGCTCTCTCACGAATCTAAACGGAGATAAAACTGATTACAGCCGTCACTATGCGTTTGTGGGCGACAAATCCAGCACCTTCCTTTCGTCCGTATACAGTGCGGCCAAAAAGGAGGGCAGCGCCAATGAAGATTATGTGGAGTTCACGGGGCGAGACCTTACAACATCATATTCTGTGCATGACCTCATGAAAATTGCCATATCATCCGGCGTCGACGGGATAATCGTGAATGCGGATGACAGCGATGATATGAGCGAATCCATAAATAACGCGGTAAGTGCCGGAATCCCCGTCATCTGCATAGGCACTGACAGTTACGGATCTTCCCGTGAAAGCTATGTAGGTATTTCGTATTACACACTCGGTCAGGAGTATGGCAAACGTATTGCGGAACTCGGCAGAGAAGGTAATGTGGATGTAATGATAGTCGCCAGCCCTGAGGAACATACAACAGGGCAGAATCTTGTTTTGTCGGGTCTCAGCGATTATCTTGGAAGCAACGTGACAAATGCAAGATACGACATTGAATCACAGGTCCTCGGCGATGGCGGAATGTTCTCGACGGCTGAGGCCGTCACGGATCTTTTCAGCGGCGATGAGCTGCCGGACATCCTTGTGTGTCTTGACGAGACCAGCACGACAAGCGCATGCCAGGCTGTTGTTGACTCCAACCATGTTGGCGATGTTTCGATCTTCGGTTACTATGTGAACGACACGATACTGAATGCTGTGTCAAAACAAGTTATATCCGGCACTTTGACTGTGTCGACTGAAGAAATCGGGAAGCGTGCAGTGGACTGCCTCGACGAATACATAAGGAACGGGTTTGTCACTGAATATGTGTCGATGGACATCGAGTCTGTGACTGTGGACAATGTTGATGAATATGAGAGTGACAGCACGGCAGAAGGCAGCAGTGATAAGGAGGCAGAATGAGCGTAAGAACACGTTTTGCCGGTCTCAGGAAACTCATCCCAGGGACGCTCGAGGGAAAGCTTATACTGACATTCCTGCTCACATCAACGCTGATTTTTCTGGTCAATATTTTCCTCTTC
>JAQWCI010000118.1 GCA_028706005.1 Lachnospiraceae bacterium | reverse complement strand
CTTAAGCTCTTTATCCGGTACTACTGCAACAAATCTGTCGGGATCTATACCGGAGCATCCGGGAATGGCTTCTATTGCAGCGATAGTTTTCTGAGTGGCGTAGATCTTCATATTTGTTTGTTTTGCTATCATCGGAAGTCCAAGAATATGGTCACTGTGTTCATGGGTAATAAAAATTCCGTCTATGTCTCCAAGCGAAAGATCCAGCTCGCCGAGCGCATCCACAGTGCGTTTTCTGCTGATGCCGGCATCTACCAGAATATGCGTTTCATCTGTGTCTATGACTGTACAGTTGCCGCTGCTTCCGCTTGCAATCGGAACAAACCTCATAAAATACCCCTCGCCGCACTCTTGCTGTTTATTGTGCTGAGCGCTGCACTGACCTGCAAACGCATACTTTCAATGCTGCCGCCGTTATCTATCACCATATCACAATTATCTCTGAATTCTTTATCTGACAGCTGCGCCGCCATGATAGCGTTGATCTTGTCATCACTGTAACCGCGGCTTTTCTGCAAACGCCCGCGCCTTAATTCTTCCGGACAGTAAATATACCACATTTCATCGACGATCGCCTTATAGCCATTCTCAATCAGGAGAGCCGCCTCGATAAAGAAATAATCAACCTCGTTTTTCTTATCTTCTTCACTGATCATGTCTCTTATATATTTGTTGACCGCCGGATGCACGACATCATTTATTCTCCGGACCAGCTCCGGATCCCGATACATCCTCGCAGCGGCTTCTTTCCTGTCAAAACAAATGTTGTGCCCACTGAACAGGTCACCGTCACCGTCCCTTTTTGCCGATTCAAGCAGACTGGTCACCTGTTCAAAGCAGGCTCTGCCGGGCTCTTCGAGACTCCATGCCACTTCATCTGACTTAATGATCATACAATTGTAATTCTTAGCAAGAAAATCGAGTACTTCCGATTTTCCGCATCCGACACCCCCGGTTATACCTATTACTCTCATTTATGCTCTTTTCTTTTACTTAGCCCCGTACCAGTCCGTACCGGTCTCTACATCGACTTCAAGACTGACGGGCAGATCCGCCGCGTTCTTCATTTCTTCCTCGAGAATAGCCACAACTTCTTTCTCTTCACTTATGTCAGTCTCGATGAGAAGTTCATCGTGTATCTGCAGGATGAGCTGAGACTTAAGGTGCTCACGGTGTATTCTCTCAAATACACGTATCATGGCAATCTTCATGATGTCAGCAGCAGTGCCCTGTATAGGCGCATTCATAGCTACTCTTTCGCCGAACTGTCTCATCATGAAATTGGAATTTGAGAGTTCCGGTATAGGTCTTCTCCTGCCGTACATTGTCACTGAATAGCCGTTTTTCTTTGCGTCAGCCACAGCTCCGTCCAGATAAGCCTTGACTCCCGGATATGTTTTGAAATATGAATCTATATATTCAGAGGCCTCTTTTCTGGAGATCGAAAGATCCTGAGAAAGGCCAAATGAACTGATGCCGTATACAATACCGAAATTGACAGCCTTTGCGTTCCGGCGCTGGAGAGGCGTGACCTGATCGAACGGCACGTGAAATACCTTCGACGCAGTGATCGCGTGGATATCCTTGTTCTGACGATATGCCTCTATCAGCTCCTCGTCGCCGGACATCGATGCAAGGATCCTGAGCTCGATCTGCGAGTAATCGGAATCAGTAAAGATCGAACCTTCCCTTGGAATGAAAGCTTTTCTTATGAGCCTTCCCATCTCAGTGCGCATGGGAATATTCTGCAGATTTGGATCTGTGGAACTTATGCGGCCCGTAGCTGTTATTGTCTGATTATATGTCGTGTGTATCCTCTGATCTTCGCCAACAAATGCCATCAGACCGTCTGCGTACGTCGATTTGAGTTTTGTCACAGCGCGGTATTCCAGAATCTCATTTACAACAGGATAGTCAGGTGCAAGCTTTGTCAGGACATCAGCGGCCGTAGACCAGCCTGTTTTCGTCTTCTTGCCGCCCTTTATTCCCATCTTTTCGAAAAGGATCTCACCGAGCTGTTTTGGAGATGAAATGTTGAACTCCTCACCTGTGTCAGCGAAGATCTTCTTCTCGAGCGCGTCAGCCTTCTCACCGAGTTCAGCGCCGTACTGCGTCAGAGCTTCCGGAAGGATCTTAACTCCGATCCTCTGCATATCATAGAGAATATATGAAAGCGGCAGCTCTATATCCGTGTAAAGCTTCCACATTCCTTCATCTTTGAGCCGCTTTTCGACAACAGGAGCTGCCTGAACAAGGAATTCGGCCATCTGTCCCGAATAAGCGATAAGTTTTGAACTCGTATCCGGATCGGTCGCAGCTTCAGCGATGACTTCATCATATTTCTTCTTTGGAAATACCTGCACAAAAGCCTGCGGAGTCGCGCCGAGATACTCTATCGCACAGTCCTCCTCCGTGTAATCATTCTTGAGCGGATTGCATAGGTAGCAGGCAAGCAATTCGTCAAAACATCCATCAAGCCTTATTCCTGTATCATCAAATTCATTCTTTTCTATGCCAAGGTATGGATATAGTTTCTTGATATCAAAAAGTACTATGGAAGCTGTCCCGTCTTCGCGGACTGCCTTCATCTTTCTGAGTGACCCGAGCTTTCTCGAAATATAGTCGCTGTCGAGGGCCGGCTCATCTTTCTTACGACCGGTGATCCGCTCTGCAGGATCGGAGATGTTCAGACAATACAGCTTGTCCCCTGCAGCGATCACTGCACAGAACAATTTGCCCGTGGATGAACAGACAGGATAAACACCGACATACAGATGGTCGTCTGCGTTACTGCAGGCGATCATATTCTTTATCACCGCAAAAGCATCTTCCGCCTGATAATATTCACTTATAATGATCGGCTCTGTCTTCTCTTCGGCGCCTGCAGCGGATGACGGCATGGCGATAGCTTCCTCATCATTGAATCTCGAAAGGAAATTCTTAAAGCCAAGCTCAGTGAACATCGAGAAAGCTTCTTTTGTATAGAAGTTTCCGATCTTCATTGCGTCCAGATCAGCATTGATGTCGCAATCAGTCTTTATGGTGGCGAGCTTTAGCGAGAGTTCAGCTTTGTCTCTGTTCGTGGCAAGCGTTTCGTGAAGCGCTTTCTTCGTGATCTCATCAAGATGCTGATAAACACCTTCTACTGTTCCATATTGAGTCAGGAGCTGAAGAGCCGTCTTTTCGCCGACCTTGGGAACCCCGGGTATATTGTCGGAGCTGTCTCCCATGAGGCCTTTCATCTCTATGACCTGTTCCGGTGTTATCTGATAGCGGTCAATGACATCCTGAGTGTGATAATTCTCGACAGATGTCTGACCTTTAACTGTCTTTGGTATGCGGATCAGGACTTTGTCATCCGCGATCTGCAGCAGGTCGCGATCTCCGGATACAAGTGATACCTGCATATTCTCTCTCTCGGCTTTTCTTGCACATGTACCCAGAATATCGTCGGCCTCAATGCCTTCCTGCGAGAATATGAATATACCCATCGACTTAAGGACTTCCTGAAGGAGCGGGACCTGCGTCCTTAGTTCATCTGGCATGGGATGCCTTGTGCCCTTATACTGGTCATACATTTCATGTCTGAAAGTCGGCGCGTGAGTGTCAAAAGCCACCATGAGATAATCGGCTTTCTCCTCATCGAGAATACGGAACATTATGTTCAGGAAACCATAGACGGCGCCTGTGTGGACTCCCCTGGAATTAGTCAGATCAGGCATTCCGTAAAAAGCCCGGTTAATAATGCTGTGCCCGTCTATAAGGACAATTTTTTTATTGTCATAACTACTCATGTCTTTTCCTCACGCAAAGATCGCAAGCAAAACAAATGATGCGATTACTGCGCATATGGTGATCATTTCCATTGAATACGCAAGATTTGTAAGCTTCTTACGTCTGATCACATGGTTTCGCTCGCTTTCTATTTTGCTGATAAGTTCATTGTTGAGATTGAACGTTTCTCCGGTCTCAAGTTTGGGCAGACCTGCATATACAAGATACTGGATACTGAGTTCCTCCCGGCAGTTCTCGCAGCCTTCAAGATGCGCAATAAAAGCTTCTGCCGTATCGTTGTCAAGACGATCCGCCAGAAAATCAGGAATCAGCTTCTCAAATGTTTTGCAGTTTATCACGTAATTATCTCTGTCCATGCTCACTTAATCATTGTACTGCTTTGTACAAAAAAAGCTCTGTGGGATTGCCTGGTGCCTGATGACAAATGCCTCCCCGAGAGCCCGTTAGTGCAGGAAAAGGGACTTGAACCCTCACATCGTTGCCGATAACAGATTTTGAGTCTGTCGCGTCTGCCGATTCCGCCATTCCTGCAGATGTGCCGTTTATATTCCGCGGCACGAATTGTATATTACCATACCGAAACCCTCAAAACAAGTTATCTTCAGGCCTCATCAAATCGAATTTTACTGTAATAGGGCGTTCCGTCAAGCGTTGCAAAATAATCCCGGATCGTCTCCGGTCTTCTTATCTGTTCGAACGAGCCGTCCTCATGGAGCATTATCTCTCCGCTCCAGAGCTTGCCGTTGTAATTATAGCCCATGGAGAAACCATGCGCTCCTGTGTCATGAATGAACAGGTAATCACCCATATCGATCTCAGGAAGCTTCCTGTCCACTGCAAATTTATCGCAGTTCTCGCAGAGTGACCCTGTCACATCATAGGTGTGATCGCAGGGCGCCTCTTCTTTGCCGAGCACCGTGATGTGATGATACGCGCCGTAAATTGCAGGTCTCATGAGATTGGCGGCGCATGCATCAGTGCCGATATATTCCTTGTATATATGCTTCTCATTGATAGCCTTCGTCACAAGGCCGCCGTAAGGACCCATCATGAAACGTCCCATCTCAGTATAAATCGAAACATCTCCCATGCCCTCCGGCACGAGGATCTCATCGAATGCACGATGAACGCCTTCGCCTATTATTGCTATGTCGTTGGCCTGCTCACCGGGTTTATATGGGATTCCCACGCCGCCGCTGAGATTTATAAAGGAAAGGCTGATGCCTGTCTCCTTTTTGATCTCGACAGCAAGTTCGAAAAGTTTTGACGCGAGCATCGGATAATATTCATTGGTCACTGTATTTGATACGAGGAAAGCGTGAAGCCCGAAATGTTCAACGCCCTTCGATTTAAGTATCCTGTATGCCTCAATGATCTGCGGTTTTGTCATGCCGTACTTGGAATCGCCCGGATTATCCATAATACCGTTTGATAATTCGATGACTCCGCCCGGATTATACCTGCAGCTCATAGTCTTGGGAAGCTTTCCGCCAAGAGCGTGTTCGCAGTGATCGATCATTGTTATATCATCAAGATTTATTATCGCGCCCATTTTATCCGCAAGCGCATATTCTGATTCCGGCGTGTCGTTCGATGAGAACATGATATGACTGCCATCCGCCCCTACAGCCTGACTAAGGAGGAGCTCAGCTGCTGATGAGCAGTCAAAACCCATATCGTAATCCTGAAAAATGTCCATGATATATGGATTTGCATTTGCTTTGACTGCGAAATATTCTCTGAAACCAGGGTTCCATGCAAATGCCTGCTTTACAGCCCCGGCGTTCTTCCTTATGCCCTTTTCATCATAAATGTGGAATGGCGTGGGATACTTTGCAGCAATCTCAATGACTTTTTCTTTTGTCACAAAAGGAGTTTTCATGTCAGCTATTTCACCTCGTAAATCTTAGTTTGTTTTAGTATCTTCGATCTGCCAGTCTATCGGCGTTTCCCCGTGCGACTCAAGGAATTCGTTGCACTTTGAAAAATGCCTGCATCCGAAAAATCCTCTGTATGCCGAAAGCGGGCTGGGATGCGGTGCTTTCAGGACAAGATGCCCCGGATTGTCCAGCATAAACGATTTGGACTGTGCCGGCGATCCCCACAACATGAATACCACAGGCCGTTCCTCCATATTTACAGCATTTATTATCGCATCGGTAAACTGCTCCCAGCCGTGACCCTTGTGCGAAAAAGCCTGATGTGCTCTTACTGTCAGCACTGTATTCAGCAATAATACACCTTGGTCAGCCCACTTGGTAAGGTCTCCGTTATTGGGCATGTGACAGCCGACATCGTCGTGAAGCTCCCTGAAAATATTTATGAGCGAAGGCGGCAATTCTGAGACGTCAGGTTTCACAGAAAATGACAGCCCCATCGCCTGATTCTCATTGTGATAGGGATCCTGACCGAGAATGACCACCTTTACCTTTGAGAGAGGCGTCAGATGCAGAGCATTAAAAATCTCGTCAGATGGTGGGTAGACCACATGTTTTGAATATTCGTCCCTGACAAAATAATAGAGCTCTTTATAATATGGCTTTTTAAACTCTGCTCCCACAGCGGGGAGCCAGTCGTTGTCAATTGCACCCATTTACTTTGCGATTTCCTTAAGCAGTTCCAGCACAAAAGTATAGAAACGGTCAATGCTCTTAAGACTTATGTGCTCTGCCGGTGTGTGTATGTCATAAATGTCAGGTCCTGCCGATACAGCATCGAGTCCCGGGATCTTTCCGCAGATAAGTCCGCATTCCACGCCGCCGTGGATCATATCGATCTTCGCGTCCTTTCCGGTCTGCTTCTTATAAATTTCAGTTATCTTATCACGGAAAGCAGAATCCTTCCTGAACTCCCACGCAGGATAAGTGCTTTCTACTTTTGAGAGACCACCGAGTGCTTTTGTGAGAGCGCGCACTCTGTCTGTCTCCATGTCCTTCTGCGAATCTATAGAGGAACGGATGAGGAAAGTTGCAGATATCTCATGACCGAGAGTCTTAAGTATCCCGAGATTGAGCGATGTCTGAGGCAGATTTTTTGAAACAGGGCTGTATTCCTGCACGCCGTATGGGAAAGTGCAAAGGAAAGCAGCGATCTTTCTGGCCTCTCCCTTGCGGATAACATCGCATACATGATCTTCTTCCCACATGTAATTCACGCTGATTCCGGGATCTGTGAACTGATATTCGTCCTTAAGTGTTTTGTCAAAACAAGTGAGCCACTCTTCAATCTCGGCATGCGTTCTTCCCGGTTTAAACAGGATCTTTGCAACTGCCTCGCGGGTAATAGCATTGTCTTTTGTACCGCCGTTTACGGATATAAGTCTGCATGGGTAAGCTCTGCGCAGAGCTGACAGGAGCCTTCCCAGCACCTGATTCGCGCTGGCTCTGCCCTCGTTTATCATTTCTCCTGAGTGGCCGCCCTTAAGTCCTGTGACCGTAATCGTCAAAGGCGTGCCCTCTCTGGTTTTCGTATCAGCAGGAAGGAAAGATGTAAGAGTTGTTCCGCCTGCGCATCCTGCGACGAATACCCCTTCATCCTCCGAATCGAGATTGAGCAGCTT
>JAQWCI010000117.1 GCA_028706005.1 Lachnospiraceae bacterium | reverse complement strand
GACTGAGCTTTTTTATTCACCGCTTCCGTTCGGATAAGTGGCGGACAAAGTATATCAGTTAGTTGACACCACACTTTACTTTTGCTGCTGATTACCGCTGAGTGCTTTTTTTTGAAGTTCTTCTCTATAATTTCTTGGAGATTTACCTGTACTTTTCTTTATAGCTAATGAAAAGTAATTCGTGTCCCGATACCCTACCATAATAGCGATTCTGCCCGTTGGAAAATTCGTTGTTTCCAAAAGCAATTTTGCTTTATCAATCCTTTTGCGTACGATATACTCATTGCACCCTTCTCCGGTAACCTTTTTGAATAATCTCGAAAAATAATTAGGTGTAAGATACAAAAAGGATGCAATATTCGATACTGATAGATCATCGGATAAATGCTCCTTAATGTAGCGTTTCGATTTATCTATAATAGCATGTGCATTCTGTTCCTCTTTCTCCCCCGTCATTTTTAGCAGAAATTGTCTTGTCATTTCAAAAAGCTCTTCTCCATTTACATCCATAATGCTGTTCATAAATGAGCTAATCCACGGATCAGCCTCCATACAAGAATTGCATACAAAAGTATAGTATGTGGTGGTTACCAACTCAAGACAGCATCTGCGGATATACGAATCAGAAAGATTATAAGAATCGGTCGCTCGGCAAAACTGATCAAAAATGTATAAAATCTTTTCCGAGTCTCCGATATTGGCGCACATCGAGTTATTTATATCTGCGAATACCTCTCTAAATAAATGATCACTTTTCTGCGCGTTTTCTGTTTGAATGATCTCGCTATATTCTTCTCTTTCACATTGCAGCAATTGTACAGCGTCATTATAGGACATACATAACAGTTTCAGCCCGGCCACCGGATTACCAACAGCTACCTTAAGCTTCTCACTGTATTCATCTCTCAGAATACCATTAAGCTCCTGTATCCATTCCATTATACTTCCCTTTTGTCTGTTAAGAAAATAGGCGATCACGATCCTCCCATAATCGTCCATAAAGGTTAATCCTCTATTCTGAGCATCAACCATTCCAATACATATGTTTTTTATAGATAATGCAATAAAGTGTTTGTCCGCACTACCGCTGTCAATGCATAACATCGGCACGATAATAGCCACCTGCATCTGTTGATCTGCCCTAAAAGTATATTTTTCACAGAAATCCGATATTTGCTTGTCCTGCTGACATGTTCTGTTGTGTATCAGATCTCTCATAAATTTTTCAATATTCATCTGCTCTGTAACGGCATTGGCTCGGTTTTCATTGATATCTGTCAATTTATCGATCTGATTCTCTTCCAGGAAAGCAACCTGCCTTTTCACAGCATCAATCAGTACCTTTTCATCAATCGGTTTAAGAAAAAAGTCATGCACTTTCAGCCTGATACATTGCCTTGCGTACTCAAATTTGTCATACCCGGTAAGCACTAAAACTCTTATCTGAGGAACAAATTTCTTGGCTGAATCAATCAAGTCCAATCCGGACATTGCGCCCATTTTTATATCTGTGATCATTATTTCCGGCTTGTGTTCCCTAATAATGTCTATTGCTTCCTCAGCTGATTTTGCAACAAGAACATCTTCTATTCCAAATGTGTTCCATGGAATAGCTTTACGCATACCCATTCTGATCATTTTTTCGTCATCCACAATTAAAACCTTATACATTATAGTACCTCTACATATTGATTTATCTCGTGAGCCGGCAGACGTATTGTGACCGTCACGCCTCCCATTTCATTTTTGTCATAATGCAGGCCGTATTTCTTGCCAAATAATATTTCAATTCTCCTATTAACGTTCCTTATACCATATCCAAAATCCTTATCATACTCAGAGATTGAGTTGTTCATTTTTGCAATCTGATCCTCCTTCATGCCAGTCCCATTATCGGCAAGAATAATATAAACATCATCCTCCTTTTTATGAATGGTGATCTTCAACTCTCCCTTTCTGCCTTCTCTGACTTTAATACCATGATAGATAGAGTTTTCTATAAGCGGCTGCAGAGTGATCTTTGGTATTAAAACTCTTCTACAGTCTTCGTCCATTTCAATTTTGCTATCAATAATATTATCATATCTCATATTCTGAATTATCAAATAATTTCTTGCATGCTCAACCTCCTGCTCCAAATGGATTACATCCTTACCATCGCTTAAGCATAATCTATAGAATTGTGCCAACGCCCTGACTAAAACAGACACTTCCTCATTACCATCGGCACTAGCCTGCCAATGTATACACTCAAGTGTATTGTAAAGAAAGTGCGGCTGTATCTGTGACTGCAGTGCGTTGAACCGTATCTGATCCATTTGCTGTTGCTCCAGCTTCACCTGTTCCATGAGGGTTTTAATTTCTCCCATCATATAGTTAAACCCATTAGCCAGCTTGACAAAATCAACCCCTACATTCTCCATGTTGATTCTTGTTTCAAGCTTACCCTCTGCAGCTCTATTGATGCCTTGCAACACAGTGTCAATCGGTCTATATTCCCTGCGAATAATTCTTTTACAGATAGCAAGGCCAAAATAAGCAACACAAATAGATACTGAAATCATAAGTGCAATTACAATAATGTTGTCCTTGTACATATTAGCCAATGGGACTCTGCTGATAAGATAGTAGTTCCACTTCCCTATTTTCATGTAATTATACAAATTGTTACCATGTTTGAAATTCCCGCTAGTTTCAACAAGCCTATCAGCAAATTCAAATTCTGTTCCGATCAAATAATCATCTGAACATGACATGATTGAATTCGAAACATCTATCATGATGATCTCAGAATCATAGTCCATGACATTTTTCTCCGTAAGTCCTTCAAATAAACTACCGTCAAGCATGATACATAACAAGCCGATCTCATTGATCATTTTGGATAAAGAATATACGGGCATATACACATTGAGCATGTTATTATCATTATTAAGATACGCATCGTTAAAGCTCATACGTAAAGTACCCGGATTGCGGCAGACAATACTGTTTGCATAATCACTCACATATGACTTTCTAAAGCTGTTTGTTAAATTGTTTCCATATCCTTTATATAAAATATCGCTGAAATTATAACTCACTACTGCAATATATCTTATCTCAGAATGCATATTGACCGCGTTCTGTAATGTATTCCTTGCGTTGTTAAACAAGTTAAAGTATTCTTTATCTGTCTCGCCGTCACTTAATACATAATCTTGAATAGCATCATCAATAATCAGTGCTTCTGCGAGATTTTTATAGCTGTCAAGCGTATACTCGTAATTATCTGCCAGGGTAGATAATTGATTCTCAATAATATTGTTAGATTGCTTTATAAATGAAGAGACATACAAAGCAGTAGTGATCACAAGAATCATTGCAGAAATTCCATAAATTAAACTGCTTACAAAGGTATTGATTTTTCTGTCCAGATTCCAGCTACTAAATCTGTTTTTTAAATAATTAATCACATTGCTTCACCCTTCTATGGCTGTCATAACACGAAGAATAAAAGAGGACGATTCATCTATATCGTCCATGATATTTGATGAAACGATAGAACCGTCCCCATATATTTATTGTATCACACCCTTTGGTAGAGTTACATAGTTACACATGTTTTCGGGCTAAAGAATAATTGTCCCTTTTACCAAATCTTTGTTATCACTGCTGAAACCAATATACAATTCATAATCCATGTGTTCGAGTTCCCACCCAGAGATTGCGGGATTATACCACATAAGCTTTTCGATAGGGCAGGATAACTTTACTTCTTTTTCTTCTCCTGCCTTCAGATCAACCCGGGTAAATCCGCGAAGTACTTTTAACGGTCTATCGATATGGGAATTTTCAAATCCCACATACATCTGAACAACCTGCGTACCGTCAACAGCGCCTGTATTCTTGACCTTACAGTTTGCATAGACATTCTTTTCATCAGCAGTGAAGGAAGGCTCCGCCAATGAAAACTGCGTATAGGATAAACCGAAACCAAATGGCAGAAGAGGTTCAACTCCCTCTTTCTCCAATTTCGTGTATCCATGGTAATAGTCATACCATTGTGAGTCAGTATCCCATTTGACCTGAGGAAGGTCACTTTCTTTATAGGGCACGACAAAAGGAAGCTTGCCGCTGGGGTTGATGTCTCCAAACAAGATCTTAGCTATGACATTACCACCCTCCTGACCTGCATAATAAGCCATGAGTATAGCATTAACGCTATCCTTCCATTCTGTCATCATAATCATGTTGCCACCTATCAAGACAACTGCAGAATTTTGATTTACAGGACCTACTTTTTTGATCAGTTCGATTTCATCCGGATGTAAGCCGAGGCTCATACGATCGCCGCCCTCTGCTTCGGTATAACCGTTCTCCGGATCCTCTGCGATATATTCTCCCTCATCATTATGGTCGTAGCCCGCAACAAAAATCACAGCATCGGCTATTCGTGCAGCAGATATTGCTTCATTGATATTACTTCCGTCGCAGTATATGATCTCCTTATCTCCGATTACATTCATCAAGCCTTGATACGGTGTAACAATATAAGCAGGGTAGACTCGACTGGAACCCCAATCTCCAATGACTTCCTTTTTTCCAAGCTTGCCAATTAGAGCAACCGATTTAACGGCCTCTTTGCGCAAGGGAAGCACATTGTTGCGGTTCTGTAGCAGAGTAATTCCCTTGCGTGCTGACTCCTCAGCCAACGCAATATGTTCCGAATTACCTACATATGTTTCTTTAGGATATTCTTTATTATCTGCTTCCGTATAAGCCAGAAGAGTCCTTACTATTCTCAAAGCAGCATCATCGATTTTAGACTCAGGTACAAAGCCGTCCTTGACTGCCTTGACTAACTTTTCTCCAAAGAATTGTGTACAACACATTTCAATATCCTGACCACCGTTTGCCGCTTCAACAGTATCCTTGACACCCCAGACAAAGTCGCTCATTACAAAACCGTCAAAATCCCATTCCTTTTTAAGCACCTGATTCAGCAGATAGTTGTGATGCCCGCAATGTATCGACCTATAAAGGTTGTAGGAGCTCATTACACTGGCTGCCCCGGCATCTATGCAATCCTTGAAATGCGGCAGGAATACTTCACGTTCAGTACGCTTATCACAATCAACACTGACTTTAAACCTTGAAATTTCCATCTGGTTAAATGCATAGTGTTTAATGCAGGCAATGACATTTTCACTCTGTACACCCTTTGTAAGTGCAGCTCCCATTTGCCCTATATGAAACGATTCCTCTCCATATGTCTCCTGGCTGCGGCCCCAACCCGGATTATAAGGAAGATTGATACAAACGCCGGCAAAAGTATTTCCTCCAAATGCTCTGACTTCTTCACCAATCGCTCGGCCTATCCTTTCCTCTAAATCCGTATCAAACGAAGCACCACGGAGCATTGAAACAGGGTAACAGGTGGTCTCACCGTTTCCACATACCACACCTCGCGGTCCATCTGCAAACAGCATGGGAGGTAGGTTTTTTCTATCGATTCCACCTGCAGGATAAGGTACTATGTTATAATGACTTCCCGCTTCCTTAGCCACGGCCTCCTTCATCATTTTTTCCAGAGACCAGTTGCCTCCCATAAGAGAGATTTTCTCCTCCAGTGTAAGATCCTTTATGATTTCTTTCGCTCTATCGGTATAGGACAGGCGATGCTCCTTATTGCACTTCATAATTCCTCCTTATCTGTCCCCAAAAGGAGACGCAGATACAGTAATATTAGCCTTTAACAGCTCCAGCCATCAAACCCTTGACCAATTTATCCTGAAGAATAATGAATAAAATTATCATTGGCAGCACTGTTAAAACTAAAACGGCCATAATGACCGGAATATTCATCGAATGCTCACCCTGAAATGCGGATATTGCAAGTGGAAGAGTCTTTGCCGCTTTGGACTGAGTCAACGTATTTGCAAACGAGAATTCATTCCAAATACTAACGCCGTTATAAATTGCAAGTGTGGACAAACCGGATTTCGATAACGGTAAAATAATACTGAAAAAATTCCTGAACTTATTACATCCGTCTATCTCAGCTGACTCCTCAACTTCTTTAGGTATAGCGGCCATAAATGAAGTTAGAATATAACAGGCAATTGGTATCGCAAATGCGACATACGGCCCTATTAGCGCCCAAAGTGTATCATAAATACCCAACTTCGTCGACATTTTAAAGACAGGGATCAACGTTACATGAATAGGGATGGACATGCACGCAACGATAAATGCGAAAATTGTATTTCTCATTTTAAACCGCATCCGCGACAGAGGGTATGATGCACAAGCCGTTATAAACAAAAGGATTGTCAGTGAAATCACGAGAACAATCACACTGTGGGAAAAGTAATTCATAAACCCTTTTGATAAAATACTGATAAAGTTCGTAGGGTACCATGAATCAGGGGGCTGGAACACGCCCTTTTTAAGCATTTCAAACTGTCCCTTGAAGGCGTTCATCACCATATATACAAATGGAAGTGCTGTCACCAGAAACCAGAACGATGCAAGAATAAATGCTATTATCCATGCGGTTCTGCTTTTAACTTTTTCTTTTAAATATTTATCCATCATGCATCTTCCCTCACTTTAATCAGTCTTTGGATGACCAGAGCAATAGCTGTAACCAGAATAAACATCCCGGCTGCTGAAGTCGAGCCATATCCCATCTTGAAAGTCTTGAAAGACAGCTTATACATATAAGTCGCCATCAGTTCCGTAGCCGTACCAGGTCCGCCGCCTGTCATAACATAGATCAAATCAAAATATTTCAGTGACCCGATTAGTGAGAGAATACATGCCGTGCTGATAACCGGCTTCAAAAGCGGAAGTGCTATACGCCGGAAATACTGTCCCCTTGTTGCCCCATCAATAATGGAAGCTTCATATATATCCATACTGATATTGCTGTAGCCTGCAAGGAAATATATCATGTAAAATGGAGTATATTGCCATGCAACAACACATATAACAGCGTATAATGCATGCGGCGCACGGCCAAGCAAATCGATTTTACCTCCGCCGAACGCCTGGGATAACGTAGTTACAACACCGCCGGTTGTAGCAAGTACATATGAAAATAGAAAGCCGATCGCTACAGAGGACATCAGAAGAGGTAAAAACCATGCAACCTTGTAAATGTTTACCTTCCTGCCTCCAGCATCCAGAAATGTTGCAAGTGCGATAGCAATCGGAATCTGCAGACATATTGAACAGACCATAAGAATAATATTATTTGTAAATGCCTTCCAGAACGAACTGTCAATCAACAGGTCCTTCCAATTTTGCATGCCTATGAAGACTTTATTGGAGGATATCCCATTCCATTCATATAAGCTCGTCTCAAATGTCGAAAATATAGGATATATAATATAAATCAGCATCAGTAAAATGACCGGCGAAAGAAATACTGTTGCCGCAATGCGCGTACTTTTTTGCCTATTTTGTAACAGGGATACATTATTCATGGCATATTACCTCCGATAGACGATACTGCTGCATTATGGACAGCTGTATAATACTTAGTTAATATGAAGCCCACAGTAAGTAGATTAGTATTCACTGCGGGCTGCCTTTTAGATTGTCTTATTCT
>JAQWCI010000116.1 GCA_028706005.1 Lachnospiraceae bacterium | reverse complement strand
AGACTTCTGCCGAAGAACTCTTCATCCATTCTGGCAAGTTTGGCGAGGTTCGGATGAAGCCGAAAAACTGTGGCAACAAGTCATTCATCCATTCGGCCAGGAAATACAAGTTTTGGATAAAGCCGAGAGTCTGTGGCAACAAGTTATTCATCCATTCGGCCAATATAAACGAGGTTTGGCTTGCAATTGATACATCACCATGTTATGTTTACAAATAAGGCGCTAATCAGCCTTTTCTATTACTCATTTTCTTACAGATACTTTTCAACAACTACGCATCTTGTCAAACCTACATCTTGTCAAGCACATCTGGAGAACACACATGCAGAAAATCTCAGCAGAATTACTTACAAGGAAGCATCATCTCGAAGGCATCATAAAAAATCTCACGAAAAAGTTGGAGAAGGCCCCTTCTGGCGGGCTCAAATGTTGCAGGCACGGAAATTCATTTTTCTATTATCACACTATGTCAGGAAAGAACAATCGCAGCTATATTCGTTCAAAAGACAGGAAGAAAGCCGCTGCTCTCGCCCAGAAAGAATACTTTCTAAAGGCTCTACGCCTGGCAGAGAACGAACTTGCTCAGATAGATTGCAAATGCAAGTCATATCCAGGCAAAACATATGAAGAAGCAATTCTTGAGATGAGCCAGGGGAAACGTCTGCTTGTTGATCCGATATGGCTCCCGGACAAAGAATTCTTTGAACAGTGGCAGGCGCAGGCATATGTAGGAAAAGGGTTTACTGAGAATGATAAAGATGGATTTTATACCGAAAAGGGTGAAAGAGTGAGGTCAAAATCAGAAGTTTTGATTGCTAATACCCTGTCTCGATTTCACGTTCCCTATCTTTACGAATACCCACTTAAAATCAATGAACTTGGACTGATCCACCCTGATTTCAGGGTCATCAACATTCGTACCAGACATGAGTTTTTCTGGGAACACAACGGTAAAATGAATGACACAACATACGGCAACGGCTTTGCTAACAGATACCAGAAAATGATTCAAAACAATTTCTTTCCTGGTTACAACCTGATCATGACATTTGAATCTGGCGATTATCCCCTGAGCCAGCTGGTTATTGATAAGACTATAAAAGAGTATCTGCTGTAATCTATTGGCCAGTCTCATGATCGAACAAGTAGACTTAACATGATTTTTCCCCGGCGTTGTCGATATTGCTAAGCCAATATTCTTGCCAGTCTCACCCCGCGTAGTCGACGTTCACGTCATAACCCGGGAGTGCCGCTGTCAGCGTAATCACGTAGTTATAGAGATCCGGCGAAATAGCCTGAAGTGCTGTGGGGTTCACAATTGACAATTCAAACGCATCCGCCCATGCTTCACTCTGGTTGTAAAGTGCGGGTGCCGCAGCGTAAGCACTGTAGTTGATGATCTGCGAACCATACGCATTATAATACTTTATCCAGTCATTGCCGTTAGAAATAGCGAAGAGCGTTCCAGTTGCGGCACCGGTTGCCGTATCGATATAATGCCCGGTCTCGTGAATAAGACGATAAGAGTCGATTTTTGTTTTGGCACTCGTATCGGTCTGAATCTCGATGGTTCCATCCTTGACTCTTGTTGTGAAGGCCAGTTCTCCCGAGCTCTGATAAATGTAACTCTGATATGTCGGATGTGTGGTGAGCGCCGCCACTCCAACGCGCGCATCGCCGTATGTAGTAATGCGTTTTGAAGTCATCTTTTCATCGTTGTACGCAATAAGGTAGATTTTCACACCGTCCGCTATGAGACGTTGCTGGACATTTGCCGGCAGCATCAGATAATAAACAGTGTTGTTATAAGCTTCTGTCGTGCTCACTGAAGGCGAAAAATAAAGTGGCGAATTTGGCACCTCGGTAAAACTGCTCTCTGGCAGCGAATGTGCCGCCTTTACCGTTACTCCCGATAAAGGCAGTGCGAATGCAAAACAAGCAGCCATGACCGCTGCACATACAAGGGCGATAGCTTTTCTGAACTTATACCCTCTTCTTTTTTTCGCCATATTCCTCACCTCGAGATATTGTCAATGACCTGTGTGATCTGCTCATCTGAAAGGCCACCGAACTTCAGATACTTCTTAGCCCCCTCGATATAACTGACATTTGTGAGATCTGAGCCTTCCTTTGCACCACTAAGATAATACAGAATATCATTTAATTTTACATCAACTATTGCGTCATACTTTTCAGAATCGCTCTCTTTGGTTATTCCATAATAATTTTCAAATGTTTTCATGAAATCAGCCGTTATTTCTTCCGTATTCGCACCAGCAAGGCACAATATCAATGTACTGACCTGTCCCGTCCTGTCCTCACCCTTCATGCAATGAATGAGATACGGTTCCTGCTTCCCGCAGATTCCAAGAAGCGCATTTGCGGTTGCCTTTGCAAATTTTTCAGAACGAAAATTTACGCCGAGATGCATCGGCAGAACATTTCCTTCTCTGCAAAGTTCTGAATAATAATCAGATGAATAACCTTCAGTTGTCATGTGTGCTGTAATTCCATCTAAACTTTCCGAAAGATTAAGTTCATAACGGATCCCCGTCTGTTCTGCCAACGTGTCTGCATATGCCGCACGGTTAAACGTATTATCGCAAGGTGAACTGGAACGATAGAAAGTATTTGTTTTGATGTTCCCGCCGACAATTTCATAGAAATTCGCGAACTCGGCATCTGAATCAAAATCAGCTCTGTCGTTGGACTGAACAGTTTCCATTGCCTCCTGGATGGTCAGATATTTGCTTTTTTCGTGCATGGTGATAGTCACCTTGCTCTGCGCATTCAGCCCTGCTTTCTCCCACATGGGCTCACCAAAAACATATGCGATTGCCACGTGTCCTATTGCGGGATACCCGCATGCCACAACAGTTCCTGTTCGTCCATAATAGCCATTGTAATAAGGCACGTCCTCAAATTTGACCCCATTGTCAAAACAAATATCAACGCTGTCACCATATGAGAATCCAAATGCATTGAAATCGTCTGTCGTAATCTTCGTTAATGCCGAGCCAATACTCTCATACTCATACACCCCGATCTCTCCTGTCGTCACCGCCGATGATGTACTCTGGCTGACAAGACCTGAAGTATCTGCAGAGTACGTTCTTTGCGGCATCAAAACAAGTAGCATGCTCAGAATCAGTGTAAAAATCAAAACACTATTTGCGGCTTTGTTCTTGTTCATCACATTTCCCTCATAATCTTCCATCACGCGTTCTGATCCCTGCTCCAAAGATAACAATACGCCTGTGTTCTGGCCGCGAACGGCTCATTGTTCTTCAGAAGATCTCTCACTTCGGCTTTCGTGTACCAGCCGGCTTCGATTTCTTCGTATGTCGAGCTGCTCTCGTGAAACTCACCATCAGCTATTCCAACTATACACACATTTTTCTCGTTTGAAAACCCGATTGCAGAATAGCTTATACCAATTGAATCCCTGATTTCAACAAGGTCAAGACCTGTTTCTTCTTTGAGTTCACGTTTTGCTGCGACCTCAGGAGTCTCGCCCGGATCTATAAGTCCCGCCGGGAAGTTATAGACCCAGCTTCCCACTGCCAGTCTGAATTCGTGACTTATAAGGATCTTCTCTCCGGTTGGATCAGTCATTATGAGCACAACAGCATCCACATGTGGGCTCTGCAGATCCTCAATTGTCCGGATGTCAGGATTTCTGCTTATCATCTCATAAGTCTTGGCTTTGCCGTCAACTGTTTCATAATCAAGATCATATCTTGTTATGAAATTGCCGTTATCAACTTTATGTGCACCCTTGAACTCCATATTATTTATTCACCTCGTCATTGTCGAGTCGATGGCGTCGCGGAAAGCATCGCCCACAAAGTTCACGCACACCACGATGAGGATGATCATCACCCCTGGCGGCAGCCACAGCCATGGCATTGAAGTCAGGACTGTCAGCGACTGCGCATCGTTGAGCATGTTGCCGAGACTGGCCTGTGGGGGCTGAACGCCCATACCAAGGAAGCTGAGGGCGGATTCGTCGAGGATTGACTGTGCCATAACGCTGGATGCAAAGACAAGCACAGGCGAAATTATGTTCGGCATTATGTCGCTGAAAAGTATGTATCTGCGCGGCATTCCGGCGATCTCGGAGCTGTGGACAAAATCGGAAGATCTGATTTCCATGACACTCCCGCGCACAAGTCTTGCGACGCCTGGCCAGTCAACGATTCCCAGAATCAGGATTATGTTCCACATCCCCGGGCCCACGATCATCGCCGAAACAAGTACGAGCAGAATGTACGGAAACGACATGAGCATGTCTGCGATCCTCATTATGATCATGTCTGCCACACCGCCAAAATATCCTGAAATCAGTCCGAGCACTGTTCCGATAACAGTCGAAACAAGTGTTGCCATTACTCCCACGAACAGCGAGACTCTCATGCCGTAGAGAAGACGCGACAGAATATCGCGGCCAATCTGATCAGTGCCAAGCCAGTGCTCAGCTGATGGCGGCGCTGCGAAAGACGCTGAGATCTCGGTAGGCTCGTATGGCGCAATAAGCGGCGCTATGATAGCAAGTACGATAAAAACAGCAAGCAGGCAGAAACAGAAAGCGCCCCTCTTGTGATATGTAAACCTTCTTATAATTGAATGAAGATACGATTCGTGCATATCTCTCCTATATCAGACTCTCAGAAAATTTGCCTGTCAGAAAAAACATCAATCTGACATTGCTACTTGATCCTCACTGACGGGTCTGCCACGACATACATAATGTCAGTGACAAGGTTGGTAATCAGCACCACGATCGCAGTCAACAGGCAGACGCCCATTATGACAGGATAATCGCGCTGCAGGACCGCATTCATTGTAAGCATTCCAAGTCCCGGCCATGAGAATATCTGTTCTATTACCACCGCGCCCCCGAAAAGGCCGGGAATTTCCATAGCCAGCACTGTAAGTATCGGCACAAATGCATTTCTGAAGGCGTGGACGAAAATAACTCTCCGCCTGCCGATGCCCTTTCCTTCAGCTGCCCGAAGATACTCTTTGCCGAGGATCTCCAGCATCGAAGACCTGACATACCTTATATTGCGGCCCGTCATTTCAACGCTGAGAACAATTGCCGGAATTATAAGGTATTTAAACTGAACCCCTGAACCGGCAGCTCCGAGTTCTCTCATACCGCTTGTCGGCAAAACTCCCAGCCTTATTCCGAAAATATAAATGAGAATGAGCGCCAGGAAAAAGCCCGGTATGCTCTGTCCCAGAAAAGCCAGTGACTGCAACAGATAATCCGACCTGCTGTGTACATGGACTGCGCTGTATATTCCGGCAATTATTGAAACAAATGTGGATATAATAAGCGCCGTCCCCATGAGTATCAGTGTCGGACCAATGTGCGAAGCAAGGAGCGATGATACCGACTGATATGACTTGTATGAAACTCCCAGGTTGCCACGAAGGAGCTCTCTGAGCCAGTAAAAATACTGGACATAAACAGGCTTGTCAAGCCCGAGATTCTGCGCTTTTTGCGCCAGCATTCCCTCGTTGACCCTTGGGCCTCCCGCGAGTATCTCTATCGGATTTCCGGCAAGCGACATGAGCCCATATTCAATAATCGTTATCAGCAACAGCACGAACATCGCTATTCCAATTCGCTTCAAAACATATTTTGCCATTATAGTCCTTCGCTCCTGATCACCGCTCTGCACTTTAATTTATCGACTGGTAATAAGTGATGCAGGATCTTAACTCTACATTTCAAAAATGAACATAAATCCGTGTTTACTCACCAACTTACTATTTCCTGTTCTCAATACATATCGGATTCCAGCACGCTACCAGGTGTTCATCAGTCACATCAACCTGTCTCAGTTCAGGTTCTTCCACTTTGCACTTCTCCGTCGCATATGGGCAGCGGTCGTGAAATCTGCAGCCATGCGGAAGATTTATGGCAGACGGGACTTCGCCCTTTGGAATGTAATGAGGTCTGTCGCGAAGCAGCGGATCAGCTATGGGTGCTGATGAAATCAGCATCTGCGAATACGGGTGAGCAGGATGTCTGAACAGCTCGTCCGAACCACCGATTTCCACTATCTTTCCGAGGTACATGACTGCGACACGGTGGCTCACATAATGAACTATGCCAAGCCCGTGCGCGATGAAAAGATACGTAATGCGACGCTTGTTTTGAATGTCTTTAAGAAGATTCAGGATCTGTGCCTGAATAGAATTGTCGAGTGCCGAGACCGGCTCATCGCAGACTATAAAATCCGGCTCCAGGCTGAGCGCCTTTGCGATCACGATCCTCTGCCGCTGTCCGCCTGAAAACTCGTGCGGATAACGCTCTTTCACGTTGCCCGGTAATCCGACTTCTTCAAGCAGCTTTTCGACGCGGGATGCGACGTTCTCCTTTGTCGCAATGTGGTGGTAAAGCATCGGCTCGGACAGAATATCAAAAACATGTTTTCGCGGATTGAGCGAGCTGTACGGATCCTGGAAAATCATCTGCAATCCTATACGGATGCGCTTTTTTTCATTGCGATCCATAGAAAGAAGATTCTGCCCGCGATAAAAGATGCTTCCCGAATCCGGCTTTTCAATGCCGACAAGAAGCCTTCCGGTCGTCGATTTGCCACATCCGGATTCTCCGACAAGACCGAGCGTTTCACCTTCTCTTATGTCAAAACTCACACCATCCACGGCATGGATGATTTCCTTTTTGGCAAACATGGAAGTCCCCGTCACCGGATAATGCTTTGTTATATTCCGCACACTTATCAGTGCCCCACCGGACGATCGTCCGGAAATATCATCGTTCATTGTTGTACACCAGTCTACATCTCACCATATGCCCGGACCTATTGGTCTTTTCTGATTCTGTATCTTCACTATGTGTTACGCTTTCTGAAGATACTGTTGTCGCTTTAGTTTTGCCTCCAACATCAACGGTCCTTATCGGCTCTCCGCATTCGGGCGTGCTGAAAGGACAGCGGCCTGCCAAACGGCAGCCTTTTATTGTCGAATAATTCTCGGGCACGGTGCCAGGTATAGATTCCAGCCTGGTTCCGGTCTCATCGAGGATTCCGGGAGTTGCTTTTATGAGGAGCTTTGTGTATGGATGTAACGGATTTGCAAATAGTTCGCGGACGTCGGCCACTTCGATTATCTGTCCGGCATACATGACCATTACGCGGTCGGCCAGCTCCGCGATCAGAGCTATATCGTGCGTGATTAGAAGGATCGACATTTCCGATCCTTTGCTTATCGTGCGGAGAAGCCTTATGATCTGCGCCTGGATCGTGACATCGAGCGCCGTCGTCGCCTCGTCCGCTATGAGAAGTTCCGGAGTGCCTGAAAGAGCCATGGCTATCATCGCTCTCTGTCGCATTCCCCCTGATAGTTCGAAAGGATACTTGTTCATTGTCGCGGCGGGATCAGGAAGACCCACTTTGTCAAGAAGCTCCTGCGCTATCGCCGCAGCCTCTTTCTTACTGATTTTACGGTGTGCTCGGATTCCTTCAGTAATCTGGAACCCTATCGTACAAACAGGGTCGAGGCTTGCAAGTGCATCCTGAAAGACCATCGCGATATTGTCGCCGCGCTGCCTGTCGAGTTCTTTTGAACCGAGGCCAATAAGGTCTCTTCCTTCAGGATTCTCCCTGGCCCTCAGCACTGCGCTTCCCTTAGCGACCC
>JAQWCI010000115.1 GCA_028706005.1 Lachnospiraceae bacterium | reverse complement strand
CACGGCTCAGGAAACGGCAAAACAGCAGGCTTTGGTACAAAAGGACAGAAAGCTCGTTCAGGAAGACCGAGACCTGGTTTTGAAGGCGGTCAGATGCCTTTGTACAGAAGACTTCCCAAGAGAGGATTTACGGATTACAATAGTAAAGAAATTATTGCAATTAACGTAAGCACTCTGGACAAGAAATTCAATGATGGTGACGTCGTTGATGCAGCGGCACTTCTAAAAGCAGGTGCTATAAGCAAGATCGGTGACGGAGTAAAGATCCTCGGCAACGGAGATCTTGGAAAGAAGCTTACAGTCAAGGCTGCTGGTTTCAGTGCATCCGCAAAAGAGAAGATCGAAAAAGCAGGTGGTACTGCTGAAGTCATCTGATCAAAGGGGTTTCGATTATGTTTGACACCGTAAAGAAAGCATTCCAGTATAAGGAGATCCGAAACAGGATCTTCTTTACGCTGTTGATGATGGTTGTGATCCGTTTCGGTTCACAGCTTCCGGTGCCCGGAGTTGACAGAAATTATTTTACTAACTGGTTCTCACAGCAGACTACATCAGATGCGTTCAGCCTTTTCGATGCTTTTACAGGTGGATCGTTCCTGAATATGTCTATACTGGCGTTGAACATCACTCCGTACATCACAGCATCCATTATCATTCAGCTGTTAACGATTGCTATTCCGAAGTTGGAGGAAATGCAGCGTGAAGGCGAAGAGGGAAGAAAACTTCTCGTTTCGATCACACGTTACATGAACATCGGTCTTTCCCTCGTAGAGTCTGCAGCCATGGCAATTGGTTTCGGACGCAACGGACTTCTTGAGAATTACAATGCGTTAAGCGTTATATCATGTATCGTAATACTTACGGCAGGTTCTGCATTCCTGATGTGGCTCGGTGAGCGAATTACGGAGAATGGCATAGGAAACGGAATTTCCATAATATTGACGATAAACATTATTTCAAGAATACCTTCAGACATTTCAACATTGTTTGAACAGTTTGTTACGGGTAAGAGCGTAGCTACAGCTACTGTTGCCGTTATCATCATCGTAGGCATCATAGTTGGCATGATCGTTCTTGTAATACTTCTGAATGACGCTGAGATACATATTCCGATCATGTATTCAGCAAAATTCAAGAATGGCAAGAGCAGCCGGCAGGATCTTCCTCTGAAGGTCAATACGGCAGGTGTAATGCCGATCATATTTGCATCTTCAATAATGGAGTTCCCTGTAATAATCTCTACACTTGTAGGATATAGCGGTACAGGCTGGTGGTCAGAGTTCATAAAGTATCTCAGTTCAAGCTACTGGTGCAAACCGGCTCAGCTCAAGTATTCGATCGGTCTTCTTGTATATGTGGTGCTGCTGATATTCTTCGCATATTTCTATACATCCATCTCATTCAACCCGATGGAGATTGCGGATAACCTTAAGAAGCAGGGTGCAACAGTTCAGGGAATTCGTCCTGGAAGACCTACACAGACTTATCTCGAAAACAAATTGAAGTACATAATTTTCATTGGCGCGACAGGCCTCACGATAATAGGTGTTTTGCCGTTTTTATTCAAAGGCGTTTTCAATGCCAGTGTTTCATTTGGCGGCACGAGTCTTATTATCGTAGTCAGTGTTGTGTTGGAAACGATCCGTCAGGTACAGTCAATGACGCAGACTATGGGATTTATGAAGAGCAAGAACAGAAGTCTGCTCGCATAATGTTTCAAACGCATGACGGCTGTTCCGCAAGGGACGGCCGTTATTTAGGTAATAAACGAGGCTTTTGACCTCAGCAGACGACTTTAATATGGAGGCCGGAATGAAGATAGTTATGCTGGGAGCTCCGGGTGCAGGAAAAGGCACTCAGGCTCAGATGATCGCAGATAAATATAATATCCCCCACATATCCACAGGAGATATTTTTCGCTTTAATATAAAGAATGGTACAGCACTTGGCAAGGAAGCAAAATCATATATGGATGAGGGAAAGCTCGTACCTGATGAGCTTACTGTCCGCATGCTTCTTGACAGAGTGAGCGATGAGGATTGCCGTGATGGTTATATTCTCGATGGATTCCCGCGCACAATTCCTCAGGCATATGCACTGACAGGAGAACTCGGAAAAACCGGTGATAAGATAGATTTTGCAATAGATGTTGATGTTCCGGATGAGAATATAGTTCGGAGAATGGGCGGCAGAAGAGCATGCCAGAGCTGCGGATCAACATATCATGTTGAATACGCAAAACCCAGGCAGGAAGGTGTTTGTGATCGGTGCGGCGGCAAACTTGTTCTTCGCGACGATGATAAGCCTGAGACAGTGAGCAGAAGACTTGAAGTGTATCACGAACAGACACAGCCGCTTATAGATTATTATAAGAAGGCAAATGTTCTTCATTCTGTAGATGGCACTTGCGACATTAATGTTGTTTTTGCGGATATAGTTAAGATTTTGGAGGGCTGAGATTTGTCAAAAGCAGATGTAATAGAACTTGAAGGTGTAGTTGTTGAAAAACTTCCTAATACTCTCTTCAGAGTACAGCTGGAGAATAAAGCAATCGTCATGGCACATATTAGCGGAAAACTTCGTCAGAACTTCATAAGGATCCTTCCGGGTGACAGGGTAACCCTTGAGATGTCGACATACGACCTCACAAAGGGAAGAATTATATGGCGTGACAAGTGATTTTAATATTGCTTTTGATTTTTGTCCGTGTTATTATGATATCCGGCTCTCTGCGAACCGGATATTTTTTTGTGTAAAAATTCGTGGAAACAGCCATGTTACTTATAATTGAGATAAGGAGGATAAAGAGGATGAAGGTCAGAGCATCAGTAAAACCTATGTGCGAAAAGTGCAAGATCGTAAAGCGCAAGGGCGTTGTACGCGTGATCTGCGAGAATCCTAAGCATAAACAGAGACAGGGTTGAGCCTTTCAGGACTCTTTATCATAGAATATTGCGACACTGTTTACAAAACATGTCATGCATTACTCTTTGATACCATGCCGATGTATATAGCATAGGAAAGACCGGGATAATCCGGTTGGGCGTAAAGCAGTATCCGTATCAGGAATTGCTTAGACTGTAGGAAATGATTACAGTCTGCCTCAATCAAACAGTAAAGGCAGAACGAAATTATCGTTCATGCCGATGGTCTGGACAAACAGATGATCCGGATCACATTCAATTCAGGAGGAATTTTAGGATGGCTCGTATCGCAGGTGTAGATTTACCCAGAGATAAGCGCGTCGAGATCGGTCTCACATATATTTTTGGAATCGGCCGTACCTCAGCAGACGAAATAATCAAAAAGACAGGTGTCAATCCTGACACTCGTTGCAGAGACCTCACAGATGATGAAGTGAGAAAGCTCAGCGAAATCATTGCTTCAGACTATACTGTCGAGGGCGACCTTCGCCGTCAGACAGCACTGGACATCAAGCGTCTCACAGAGATTGGATGCTACAGAGGAGCAAGACACAGGAAGGGACTTCCCTGCCGTGGACAGAAGACTAAGACCAATGCAAGAACTTGCAAGGGTCCTAAGAAGACTATCGCGAACAAGAAGAAGTGACAAGAAACAGGACAGATTTACATTTGACTATGAACCGCGTATTTATGTAGCGGCGAGTTGATAATAATTCCCGGATAAGGGAGAGAAAGCAGGATCATAAATGGCAAAACAGCAGGCTAGTGCTGGTGCAGCTAAGAAGGCAGCATCAAAGAAACGTGTAAAAAAGAATGTAGAACGTGGTCAGGCACATATCCAGAGCTCGTTCAATAATACAATCGTTACTCTCACAGATACTCAGGGTAATACGCTCAGCTGGGCAAGCGCAGGCGGACTTGGATTCAAGGGATCAAGAAAGTCCACTCCTTATGCAGCTCAGATGGCAGCTGAGACCGCTACAAAAGCAGCTCAGATCCACGGACTCAAGGCAGTAGAAGTTTTTGTAAAGGGACCCGGTTCAGGCCGTGAAGCAGCAGTCCGTTCTCTCAATGCTACAGGACTTGAAGTTATTTCCATTACGGATGTAACACCTGTACCGCACAACGGATGCCGTCCTCCGAAGAAGAGACGTGTATAATGATAATTTCCGTATTACCGGCTGCCTGAGGCAGTATACGGTGATCGGAGCTTATATGTAACAGAAACCAGTGGGATGAAGGCCGTGAGGTTGTAAACCACATATCAGGGCAGAACCCTGACAGAAAGGAGCCCACAAGTGGCAGTTAACAGAGTACCCGTATTAAAGAGATGCAGATCACTCGATCTGGAGCCTGGATTTCTTGGCTATGACAAGAAGTCAAAGAGAACATTAAAGAGAAACACCAGAAAGATCAGCGAATATGGCCAGCAGCTTCGTGAGAAGCAGAAGGCAAAGTTCATATATGGTGTTCTTGAAAAGCCTTTCCGTAACTACTATGACAAAGCCGACAGGATGAAGGGCATGACAGGCGAAAACCTGATGACCATGCTTGAGAGCCGTCTTGACAGCGTAGTGTATCGTATGGGTTTTGCCCGTACAAGAAGAGAAGCAAGACAAGTAGTAGGACATAAGCATATTCTTGTAAACGGACAAAGCATCAGCATTCCTTCATATCTGATCAAGGCCGGTGATGTTATTGAAGTCAGAGCTAAGAGCAAGACAATGCAGGGCTTCAAGGATATCGCAGAAGCAACAGCTGCACGCCTGACCCCGGAATGGGTCGATGTCGATAAGGAAAACATGAAGGGCACAATAAGTGCACTTCCCAAACGTGATCAGATCGATGTTCCTGTTGACGAAATGCAGATCGTCGAGTTGTACTCCAAGTAATAATTCATCGGTCGCATATGCGACACGACCGATGAATAGAAGCTTGCTCCGCAAGCTTCTGGGTTTCGATTAGCGTCGTAAAAGCGACCGTCGCTTAGAAGCTTGCTCCGCAAGCTTCAGGTGAGTTATTTGTGTACAATTGACGAATAGGAGGACATAACGTGTTTGATTTTGAAAGACCGAACATAACTGTTGAAGATATCTCCGATGATAAGAAATATGGCAGATTTGTTGTAGAACCTCTTGAGAGGGGCTATGGCATCACGCTTGGTAATTCTCTTCGCAGGATCATGCTTTCGTCCCTTCCCGGAGCTGCGGTCAGCCAGATAAAGATTGACGGCGTTCAGCACGAGTTTTCAACAATCCCGGGTGTAAAGGAAGACGTCACTGAGATAGTGATGAATATTAAGAGTCTTGCTATTCGCAATTCAAGCGAAACAAATGAAGCAAAGACTGCATTTATTGAATATGAGGGTGAAGGTATTGTACGTGCATCTGATATTCAGTGTGATCAGGATATTCAGATAATGAATCCTGACCAGGTCATCGCAACACTCAGCGGCAAAAAGGCTAAACTTTTCATAGAACTCACCATCACAAAGGGAAGAGGCTATGTGAGTGCAGAGAAGAATAAGACGGATGAGACAAAGATAGGTGTTATCCCCGTAGATTCAATTTATACACCTGTTGAGAGAGTAAATGTTACCGTGGAGAATACACGTGTAGGTCAGCAGACTGATTTTGACAAGCTGACTCTGGACGTAAATACAAACGGCACACTTACCCCTGATGAGGCTGTCAGCCTTGCAGCAAAGGTAATGAGCGAGCACCTTTCGATCTTTATTGATCTGTCAGAGAATGCCCAGGAGGCCGTTGTTATGACAAAGCCTCAGGACGATTCAGCGACAAAGGTCATGGAGATGAGCATTGATGAGCTTGAACTCTCAGTGCGTTCATACAATTGCCTCAAGAGAGCCGGAATCAATACTGTTGAGGAATTATGCAACAAGACACCTGATGAGATGATGAAGGTCCGTAACCTCGGACGCAAGTCTCTCGAAGAAGTCCTTGCAAAACTGAAGGAACTTGGTCTTCAGCTCAACAATGTCGAAGAAACGAACTGAAATAATCAAATGTTTTGAACAATACGCAGTTGCCCCGACCCGGTAATTCCAAAGCGTTCGGGCGGGATCACAGCCAAGTCTTTTCACAGGTAAAACCAAAGTGTGCTGTGGAAAGTCCCGGAAGGCTTCGCATGAACGAAGTCAATGATAAGGAGAAAACAAAATGGCAATGTACAGAAAGCTCGGAAAGAAGACAAAACTCAGAAAGGCCCTGCTTCGCAATCAGGTGACACAGCTCGTTTTCAAGGGTAAGATCATCACAACTGAGGCACGTGCCAAGGAAGTCCAGAAGATCGTTGAGCCAATGATCACAATGGCTGTAAAGGAAAAGGATAATTTTGATACAGTTACAGTACAGGTCAAGCAGGCACAGAAAGATAAGGACGGCAAGCGCGTCAAGGAAGAAAAGGACGGCAAGAAGGTAACTGTATATGATACAGTCGACAAGGAGATCAAAAAAGATCAGCCCAGCCGCCTTCATGCAAGACGTCAGATGATCAAATTCCTTTATCCTGTTGTTGAAGTTCCGGCAGATGGCAAGAACCTCAAGAAGAACACAAAGAAGATCGATCTCACAGCTAAGATGTTTGATGAGTATGCACCCAAGTATGTAAACCGCAAGGGCGGATATACAAGAATCATCAAGATCGGCCAGAGAAAAGGCGATGCAGCAATGATGGTAGTGCTCGAGATGGTATAATCCGAGGGCATGGATCTTCACAAAAGCAAATGAATTGAGAGGAACCCCTGTTACATTGGCACAAATTATGCCTGATGTTCAGGGGCTCTTTTTATGACATACTTTAGACGTGCGAGTCTTCACAACAGGAATGTTTTGGTGTAAAGTTTAACGGACACACTGATAAATGAACAGGCAGACCAGATGACAATGATAAATACCAGAAAACTCATACATGATTATATAAGTAAGGATGACGAGGGCAATGTGGAGAGCGTTGTCCGCGCTATAGATGGCGTTGACATAGAGGTGAATGCGGGAGAATTTATCGCTGTACTGGGGCACAACGGTTCAGGCAAGTCAACGTTGGCAAAACATATAAATGCCCTTTTATATCCGACAGAGGGCGAAGTATGGGTCGATGGAATGAACACAACAGACGACTCGCACCTTTGGGATATAAGGCAGGAAGCCGGTATGATTTTTCAGAATCCTGATAACCAGATAATAGGGCAGGTCGTGGAAGAAGATGTCGGATTCGGTCCTGAGAATATGGGCGTACCCACAGCTGAAATATGGGAGAGAGTTGAGGAAAGCCTCAAGACTGTAGGTATGTGGGAATACAGAAAGAAGTCACCTGACAGACTCTCCGGAGGTCAGAAACAAAGGGTTTCGATCGCTGGAGTCATAGCTATGCATCCGAAATGCATAATCATGGATGAACCTACTGCAATGCTCGACCCTGCAGGACGCAGGGAAGTAATAAGGGCTGCCAGGGCACTCAACGATGTAGAGAAGATCACAATCATCCTCATAACTCACAACATGGAAGAAGCAATATACGCAAATCGCATTTTTGTGATGGATCAGGGAAAGATCGCAATAAAAGGAACGCCGAGGGAAGTGTTTTCACAGGTGGAAAAGATGAAAGAACTGCATCTTGATGTTCCGGAAGCTACACAGCTTGCGTATGAGCTTAAGAAGAATGGTATTCCATTACCTGAAGGGATACTGACTAAAGAAGAATTGGCCGGGCACTGGGACTTAGATGATAATCAAAACTGAAAATGTAAGTAACATATATCAGG
>JAQWCI010000009.1 GCA_028706005.1 Lachnospiraceae bacterium | reverse complement strand
GATAGCAGCCTTGAAGGGCCGAAATACCCGGGGAAACAAGCTAATCTCTGAAAAGTGCAGGTAATCCAGGCCAGAATAGCAGCCTTGGAGAGCCAGAATACCCGGGGAAACAAGCTAATCTCCGAAAAGTGCAGGTAATCCAAGCCAGAATAGCAGCCTTGAAGGGCCGAAATACCCGGGGGAACAAGCTAATCTCTGAAAAGTGCAGGTAATCCAGGCCCGAATAGCAGCCTTGGAGAGCCCGAATACCCGGGGAAACAAGCTAATCTCCTAAAAGTGCAGGTAATATAGGCCAGAATAGCAGCCTTGAAGGGCCGAAATACCCGGGGAAACAAGCTAATCTCCTAAAAGTGCAGGTAATATAGGCCCAAATAGCAGCCTTGGAGAGCCCGAATACCCGGGGAAACAAGCTAATCTCTGAAAAGTGCAGGTAATATACCCCGCAGGCATGTGGCAGCCTGTCATTTCATTACATTTTGCTTACAGCTTCGAAGTCCTCAGTTATCTTCTTCCCGGGCGCCGGAGTGACAAGTGATACTACAACATTGACTGCCAGAGCGATAAGGAAAGCAGGCAGAAGTTCATATATGTTCAGTACGCCACCGAGCGGGCGGACGAGGAACTTCCATATAAAGATCATTACACCACCGGAAAGCATGCCGGCGATCGCGCCGTACATATTAGAACGCTTCCAGAAAAGTGCCAGCAGGACTACAGGCCCGAATGATGCGCCAAAACCTGCCCATGCGAATGATACTATCTGGAATACTGAACTATTGCTGTCCCATGCAAGGAAAACACCTACTATTGCAATGGCAATGAGGCTGATTCTTGAAATAACGAGGACTTTCTTCTGATCTATCTTCGCATGGAAGAATTCAATCAGTATGTCATTTGAGACCGATGATGATGCTGCCAGTAGCTGTGAATCAGATGTCGACATCGTTGAAGCAAGTATTCCGGAAAGAACGACACCTGCAATAAGTGCCGGGAAAATTCCATATGTGGAAAGCAGGTTTGCTATTCTGACTATGACTGTCTCTGACTGTGATCCTTCGAGAACTCCGATTGCTCCTGCCCTGCTCATTCCAAGACCGACAATTCCGATTATGACTGCGACTGCCATCGAGATGACAACCCAAATCGACGCGACCCTTCTCGAGAGTTTTAACTTACTGTCATCTTTTATAGCCATGAATCTCAGGAGAATGTGCGGCATTCCGAAATAGCCGAGTCCCCATGCCAATGTTGATACTATAGTCAGCAGTGAATATGGCTTTGATGCACCCGTTGCCACATCATATGAAGCTGTAAGGCTGAGATATCCTGCAAGTGATTTGGCATTATCTACTACAGCGCCAACTCCTCCTGCCTGAACAGTTCCAAATATCAGAACAATTATCAGAGCAGCAGACATTATGATCGACTGAATGAAATCTGTCGTGCTCGCAGCGAGGAAGCCGCCCATAGCAGTATAGAAAATGATTACTGCTGCGCTCAGCAGCATGGCCGCATGATAATCCAGTCCGAAAAGTGAATTAAAGAGCTTGCCGCAAGCTGCAAACCCTGATGCTGTATACGGAACAAAGAATATGACGATCCAGATAGCCGCAATAAGTGTGAGTATCTTTCTGCCGTCTCCATACCTGTTCGAGAAGAATTCCGGCAGAGTGATTGAATTGTTGCGCTCTGTGTAGCGGCGGAGTTTCTTTGCGACGATAAGCCAGTTTAGATACGTCCCGACAGCAAGTCCTATTGCTGTCCAACCTGCATCCGCCACGCCCGAAAGATACGCTACCCCGGGAAGCCCCATCAGAAGCCAGCTTGACATATCCGATGCTTCTGCGCTCATAGCCGTTACCAGCGGTCCGAGCTTTCTCCCACCAAGATAGAAGTCACCGACTGTCTCGTTCTTCTCGGATAATTTAATTCCAATTCCGACCATGACCAGCAAATAGCCCACCATGGCAACCAGCATTGCAATCTGTTCTCCACTCATAATCTGATCTCCCTCATTTGATTTATTCCATAATGTCGAATTATAAAGGCAAGTCTTTGATGCGTCAATACGTTGCTATGCTAAAGTGGAATTGCTGACTTGCGCTACGCCCTGCTCTTGGTCTAAACTTGTCATCAGAACAATTTCAGTATGGAGGCCCTGGCATGTTTGTTGCAGACAGATGGAAAGACTATGAAGTGATTGATACCTCGAATGGTGAAAAACTTGAAAGATGGGGGAAATATATACTGGTCCGCCCGGATCCACAGGTCATCTGGCAGACGCCAAAGAGCAGCCGCTGGGACAAAATAAACGCCCATTACCACAGAAGCAGCAAGGGCGGCGGCGAATGGGAATTCTTCGATCTTCCAAAAGAATGGACCATTAAATATGATGAACTTGTTTTCCATCTGAAGCCCTTTTCATTTAAGCACACAGGGCTCTTCCCCGAGCAGGCGGCAAACTGGGACTGGTTTTCAGAAATAATAAGAAAGGCTGTTGCAGGCGGGCGAAGCGTAAATGTCCTCAATCTTTTTGCATATACCGGCGGAGCTACAGTCGCGGCGGCCAAAGCAGGAGCACACGTCACACACGTTGATGCTTCAAAGGGAATGGTTCAATGGGCCAAGGAAAATGCGGCATCATCCGGCATCGATGAGAAGAAAACACGCTGGATAGTCGATGATTGCGGAAAATTTGTTGAGCGTGAAATCAGACGTGGCAATCACTATGACGCTGTGATCATGGATCCGCCTTCATATGGAAGAGGCCCGGGCGGCGAAATCTGGAAAATGGAAGATTCAATCTATCCTTTCCTTGAAAAGACCGTCAGGCTGCTCAGTGATGAGCCACTCTTCTTCCTGATCAATTCCTACACGACCGGTCTTCAACCGGCTGTGCTGAACTATATGCTGCACTCTGCGCTTGATCACAAAGTGACCGGCACCATCGAAGCAGATGAAGTCGGGCTTCCCGTCTCATCGAACGGCCTTGTTCTTCCGTGCGGAGCAGCTGGCAGATTTACAGCGAAATAGAATCGAGAATTTTCCCGGCAACCTCCGGCGCCCAGGTGTCATATCCCGGCACCGCGTTTCCCAGAACGCTTCCATGCGTAAATGTCATAGGCATCCGTGTCGGAAAGTAAAGCGCCATTCTGCATATATAGACCGCAATCGCGCTCAGACACAACGCAATAAGCAATGGCGTAAAAAACCTGATCTTCTCCGCTTTGACGTAGTGCCAGTAAAGGCACCAGAGGATGAACAGCACAACCGGGATGGCCATCGGGTTCATAGTGATCGACTCGTAGAACCTGCCTTCTGCCAGCAAAACAAATGCTCTTGTAAGTCCGCATCCCGGGCAGGGGAATCCGCAGAAAATCACGGACGGGCATGACGCGTTGAAGAAAAACAGACATAATACGCGCCATAAAACAATTACTATGATCAGTATAAGTATTGTTTTCAGATCTTTTCTGATTCTTCCTGCTATGCCTTTCAATTATCACCTTTCACTGCAAAATACGACCGCGCTGTAAGTTGTCAGATCGATATTATAATAAAGCGCCTGTTCAAAAAAGAACAGGCGCTTTCTCAACAATTCAAATATCCCGTATTGATAACAAATCCACCATTAAGCTGCCATGCACTCACGGAGTTCTTCCATGAGCTCTTCAACCTTGTCAAGCTTCTCCCACGGAAGATCTACATCTGTGCGTCCAAAGTGACCATAAGCTGCTGTCTGCTTGTAGATCGGTCTCCTCAGGTCGAGCATCTTGATGATTCCTGCCGGGCGAAGATCAAAGTGTTTGCGGATGATCTCAGCGATCTTCTCATCAGCGACCTTGCCTGTGCCGAATGTTTCGACATTTACAGATGTCGGCTGTGCGACACCGATAGCATATGAAAGCTGGATCTCAAGACGATCAGCAAAACCTGCTGCAACAAGATTCTTTGCTACATAACGTGCTGCATATGCTGCTGAGCGATCGACCTTTGTGCAATCCTTGCCGGAGAATGCTCCGCCACCGTGACGGCCAACTCCACCATAGGTGTCGACGATGATCTTACGACCTGTAAGACCTGCGTCACCCTGAGGACCTCCGATTACAAAACGTCCTGTAGGATTGATAAACACCTTTGTGTTCTTATCGACCATTGTTGAATCAACAACAGGATCAATTACATACTTGCGGATATCTTTATGTATCTGTTCCTGTGATACCTTTTCGTCATGCTGAGTTGAAATAACTATAGCCTCAAGACGTATCGGCTTATTATTCTCATCATATTCAACTGATACCTGTGACTTGCCATCAGCACGAAGATAAGGGAGCGTTCCGTTCTTGCGGACTTCGCTGAGCTTTCTTGTCAGCTTGTGAGCAAGGTTGATCGAATATGGCATATATTCCGGAGTCTCGTTCGTTGCATAGCCGAACATCATTCCCTGATCTCCTGCTCCGATAGCTTCGATCTGAGCATCTGTCATCTCGTTCTCTTTGGCTTCGAGCGCCTTGTCAACGCCCATAGCGATGTCGGGTGACTGCTGATCAAGTGCTACAAATACAGCACATGTATTCGCGTCAAAACCCTTGGATGAATCATCGTAACCGATCTCTTTTACTGTGTCGCGGACAATCTTCTGATAATCGACTACAGCCTTTGTTGTGATCTCGCCTGTAACAAGTACAAAGCCCGTGCATGTAGCTGTTTCGCACGCTACACGGCTCATCGGATCCTGAGCTATGCAGGCATCAAGAATAGCATCTGAAACCGCATCACAGATCTTATCCGGATGTCCTTCTGTGACAGACTCTGAAGTGAAAATATATTTCTCCATTGAAAACCTCCTGTTGGTGTGTGTAAAAACTGTTGCGCATATGGCAGAAAAAGGGGAAGAAAAAATCCGTCTGGATATCACCGGACGGATTCGAGTATGCAACGCAAATCCTCTTATTGTTCGACCGGCCTTTCGGCTCTCGCTCAGGTTGGCACCTTCCCATTTGAGGGGTTGCCGCGGCTTCATAGACCCTTTGTGTCTCCACCGCCTCTGAATAAGAGTATCACCATATGTAATTTACTGAACTGAATGATACGACTGCACGTCTCCTTGTGTCAAGGTTGCGCCGCACCACACTTTGTAGTGTTTGTCCAACTGAGCAACACTTTCAATCTTCTGTCCCAATGAAAGCGTATGCCCGGAAAAAAAGATCTATTTCTTTTCTGATGCAAGGTAATGATAAAACGAAGTCACTGTCATCTGGTTGTATGCGTATACCCACAGATCCGCGATACCACACGAAATTATGCCGAGAAGATAAAGCGGAATAAAGCTTAACTCAATGTACAGAAGTTTTCCCTTGTTCCCTTTCATCATGTTTGCCGAAGTGCGAAGAGCTTCCGTGGACATCATATCCGGAAAGTCTATAAGCAATACTACGCCCATTGCAAATGTCAGTCCCACGTAGCATGACAAAACAATTCCTGCCGCATAGAGTACAATAATCAGCACTGTGTTTGAGCCTGCCACAAATGAAACTATCTGAGCTGGGAGCATGCACGCGAGTTCTATCGCTGCAAGAACAGCCTCCATTTTTACCACACGGTCTGAGTTCTCTTTTCTGAACCCTCTGAACAGATCCCTGAAAACAGGCTTTTGATCATAAGCAAGGCTCATCAGAATGAAGTACAGGCCAAAGGTGAATATTCCCATGAATGTGGTCACAATAAAAACAGCGATCTCACCGCCTATAAAGTTCCATAGAGACGTTCCCAAAGATATCCCTGCGATTATCTGATAACCGATCAGCAGACAGATAGCATTGAAGATCTCTGCCCCGATGACAGTACCAAAATTGCCTATCAGTGAAAGCCTTGCCTCAGCTTTTCTGGATGAAGATATTTCAGATAATCGTTGCGTCATCGTTATTTGTTTCTCCTTCATAACTGTCTACGGACTGCCCGCCGTCTGAATCGTCATTGTCTGTTGCGCTTTCGACTGTCCCGACCACTCCGTTACCATCGAGATCAATACCGGTTTCCTGCTCAGCAGCTCCAATCAGATCGTCAAGAGAATAGCCATACATCTGCTCTGCAACACTGTTTACCTGCTGCCGCAATTCAGGGTTGGTGAACATTGAATAATATGTAGTCCCCACTATTGCAGTATTTGCAACAAGTGCTATTACCGAAAGGATTACCGCATTCCTGCTCATTTTGGAAATCTTCCTGTCATCGCTCTTTGATATCACTGCCAGAACTATCGAAACAGGTGCAAGAATATACGGAATTATCACCGTCATAAAAAAGGTAAAGATCAATGATCCCATTCCAAGAAGAAAAGACAGCCTTGAAAGATGCTGCGCCTGTGTTTTTTTGACAAACGCCGGATCATAATCATCAGAGCTGTTATTGCTGTACCCGTTATTGCTGTACCCATTATTGTTATATCCATTGTTATAATCGCTCATACTTAACCTCATGCTGCGACTGTTTTACAGGAGCAGCTAATGGTTCGAGGTTGTGCTAACAACCTCGTAGTTTGAAAGCATGCTTTATCAGCTTTCAAACTTAACCTCATGCTGCGACTGTTTTACAGGAGCAGCTAATGGTTATAAACCATTTTAATGATTGTACCCTCTCGTTTTGAAAAAGTAAACGAAGCCGGCGCCACTGCCCATTAAAGTTTTATAAACTGACCTGCTCTGCCATTCCAAAGTCTCTGTATGTCTTCTTCCTGAGCTTGAAGTATGTCGGGAACAGGAACAGATCCGCACACACCCATGCGAGAGGACTGGCAAAACAAGCGCCGGGAAAGCCAATCAGTGGAATAAGTATTACAGCTACCAGTACCCGCGCTGCCATTTCGCAGACTCCTGAAAGAATTGCCAGACCGGAATGACCCATGCCCTGTATCATAAAACGCAGTGCATTCACGAAGAGCAGCGGTATAAAGAACGCGCTGTTGCATACGAGGAAAAATCTTGCATTATTAAGGATCGACGTCTCTGACGCACTTATAAACAATGTCGTAAGCTGTCTTCCGAAAATAAACAGCACGATAAAGGCCGCTACCGCATAGATCATCCCGAGTACAGACGCATCCTTAAGTCCCTTGTTGAGACGGTCCAGTTTTTTAGCGCCAATGTTCTGCCCGGCCCAAGTCGCCATCGTCGTCCCAATAGCATCAAACGGTATGCAGAAGAACATCGAGACTTTCGATGCGGCTGTCATTGTAGCCACGTAATCAGATCCAAGCCCGTTGACAGCAGTCTGCAGGACCACCGAACCTATGGCGGTTATCGAATACTGCAGCCCCATGGGAACACCCATGAATAACAGGATGTGGAAATAATGTTCCCCCGGTCTCATCTCACCCTTCTCAAAATGCAGGAGCGGAACTTTCTTCCATATATACAGACAGCACAGAACACCTGAGAAAAGCTGTGATACGTTAGTCGCCCACGCAGCGCCCTCCACACCCATGCCGAGTCCCATGATGAAGAAAAGGTCGAGAATTATGTTAACAACAGACGCTATGATAAGAAAAACCACCGGCATCTTTGAATCTCCCAGCGCACGTATTGTGCTCGATGAAAGATTGTATAGATATATTGCCGGAATTCCGAGAAAGATAACAAAAATATAATCATATGAATAACTCAAAATATTCGAAGGCGTATTCATGGCGACAAGGATCTGCCCCGTCAGTGCCGCGATCGTCACAGTCATCACGGCTGCAAATATCACCGTGAGATATATACTGTGAGCGCAGAAACGCCTCATGTTACCATAATCTTTCGCACCGAACTGCTGCGATATAGGTATGGCAAAACCCGCGCATACGCCAATGCAGAATCCTATCACCATAAAGTTTATGGACCCGGTCGCACCGACACCTGCAAGAGCATCCTTGCCCAGAGTCCTGCCTACGATCATTGTATCCACCATGCTGTACAGCTGCTGGAACAGTAATCCCCCGAGGAGAGGAACTGCAAATTCCAGTATCAGCTTCATCGGATTCCCCTCTGTGAGATCCTTGATACCGCTTTTGTTTTGCGCCTTATTTATAGTTTTGCCCATAATTAAATTACCGATCTCTCAGATTGCAATAAGGCCTGACCCAATCGCCCGACCCGTAAATCCGTGTAATATGGAAGTATAATACAGCTTTTCTGAATTGTGAAGGAGCAAAAAAATAAGGTAAAACAAAACAGGACCTGTGCCAGACTTCTGACCAGATCCTGTTCTGAAAAGTACTATGCTTTTCGACCCCGTCTTATGCGAATGGATTCTCGTCTACATAACGATCTCCGGCCGGATGGTTGTATCCGATGTTAGCAGGATCTACTCCGATGTACTTGAGTGCATCGTAGAGAGCTTTGCCGTAGTGGCCGAACATAACAGCACCGTGGTGAGGATAGTTCTTGCCGATGAGCTCGTAGCGGTAGAAACGGCCCATTTCCTTTATTGCGAATACGCCTATGCCGCCGAATGACTGCGTTGCAACAGGAAGCACTTCGCCCTCTGCATCATATGCGCGTAGCTGGCAGTCAGCTGTGGACTGCAGGCGATAGAATGTGATATCTCCGGGATTGATGTCTCCTTCGATAGTTCCTTCGCACCACTCAGCCGGATGTGTGTTCGCCATGATCTTCTGATAATCAAGGTGAGCGCCGTGGATCTTGCTGGAGCATGTATTGCCGCAGTGGAAGCCCATGAATGTATCTGTGTGCTTGTAATCGAATTTGCCCTTGATGTGCTGCTCATACATATCCTTGGGAACAGAGTTGTTGATATCGAGCAGAGTGACAGGCTCTCCTGTGATGCAAAGTCCGATGTACTCTGAAAGAGTTCCGTAAATATCAACTTCGCAGGATACAGGGATTCCGCGGCCTGTGAGACGGCTGTTAACATAGCAGGGAACGAATCTGAACATATCCTGGAATGCAGGCCAGCACTTTGTTGTAAGAGCTACATATTTGCGATATCCCTTGTGCTCTTCCATCCAGTCTGTGAGTGTGAGCTCATACTGAGCAAGCTTCGGGAGCATCTTGTTGTCGCCGAGTTCCTTCTTCATATCCTCAACTACAGCAGCGATACGTGAATCGCCTTCATGCTTCTGATATGCTTCGAAAAGATCAAGCTCTGATTCCTCTTCAATCTCAACACCGAGATTGTAGAGCTGTTTGATAGGAGCGTTGCATGCAAGGAAATTCTGCGGGCGGGGACCAAAAGATATGATCTTAAGGTTCGAAAGACCTACAGCTACTCTTGCTACAGGCAGGAAATCGTGGATCATATCAGCACAGTCGCCTGCATCTCCTACAGGATATTCGGGGATATAAGCCTTTGTGTTGCGCAGAGCCAGGTTGTAGCTTGCGTTCAGCATACCGCAGTATGCATCGCCTCTGCCCTGAACACCGAGTGTTCCCTGAGATTCCTCAGCTGCTGCGCAGAACATCTTAGGTCCGTCAAAATGTTTTGCCAGAAGTGTCTCTGCGATTTCCGGTCCGAAGTTGCCGAGATACACGCAAAGAGCGTTGCAGTCTGCCTTCTTGATATCCTCGAGTGCGTTGACCATGTCGATCTCGCTCTCGACTATCGTGATGGGGCATTCATAAATATCAGCTGCGCCATACTTCTTTGTGTAAGCTTCTACGAGTGCTTTCCTGCGGTTGACCGCAAGAGGTGCCGGGAAACAGTCTCTTGAAACAGCTACGATACCTACTTTGATTGTGGGAATGTTTGAAAATGACATTATGCTACCTCCATTTTTTCTATATTGGATCCACCGTCAAAACAAGTTCTGTCCTGCGGCGTATCGTACAATTTTGCATCAGTCCACTGCTATATCTATGTTCTTTCCGATGAGTCCCATAGGACTGCCTTCCGGAAGTCCTCCCTCCGGGTGACCTATAAGCCACTTGTTTACTGCAGTCAGGTGCTTGTCCTCGACTGTGCTCACATGTTCTGACCCCAGCTCAAGGTTCGTGCCGAGCGGAAGTGTGACACCCACTCTGAATCCGTCCTTCCCGGGTGCATTGCACGGCGCGTAGTGGAGCGTCGTGGCATAGACTTCTATTACAGTACCTTCAGGGACAAGGAAAGCCTCGACTTTGGAAGTATCGTAAGTCATATCGTCGGTGACATCCTGCTCTCTGCCGATAAGGAGTACCGCGTCAGTCGCCGCGAAATTTATCTCACTGCTCCTGTGATACTCGAGTGCGTTCAGCTTTGTGTTGTCACCGTTGCAATAGCCGACCTGTGCAGGAAGCTCGCCAAAGCAAAGCTTCGTCATCATTTTGCCGCCTTCGCTCGCCTCAAGATCAGCATCGCCCGGCACATAGACAACAGCGCCCCTAGGCATTTCCTTCGTCTTAAGGACATCGATAAGGCCTTTGAATGATGGATCTTCAAGGACACGACCGTACTGTCTGAACGACGGATCTGTAACCTTCTGAATCTTCATATAAAATACGCCTCCATTTTATAATTTATTTCGTAATCTCTTTGAAAACAGGCTTCAACGCCGGATAAAGCGTCCTGAACTGTTTGTATTTGACGTCATATTTTGCAACGAGTTCCGGATCCGGCTCTTCCGTTTCCTTAACTCCTACAATTGCCTTCGCTGCGTCCTCTACAGATGCATACTCACCGCAGGCAACCATTGCAAGCATTGCGCCGCCCATACTCGGGCCCTCTTCACACATGGGAACATCGACCTTGAGGTTCAGAATATTTGCGATCATCTTTCTCCAGAGCGGGCTCTTCGCGCCTCCTCCGCAGATCTTTGTCCTCTCGATCTTCACACCGAGCGACTTCGCGATCTCATACATATCTCTCGTAGCAAAAGCAACGCCCTCGAGAACTGCCTGTGTCATGTCTGTTCTCGTTGTGTCCATTGTTATGCCTGTGAAAGTAGCTCTCGCGTCAGGATCATTCCAGGGTGAGCGCTCACCCATCAGATATGGCAGGAAGAAAACATGATTCTCGCCAAGTTTATCTATCTTCTTCTGCTCCGATGCGTAATCTTCAGTGCCGATTATCTCGTCCATCCACCACTTGTTGCAGCTGGCCGCGCTCAGCATGCAGCCCATCAGGTGATAATGCCCGTCCGCGTGATCAAATGAGTGAAGTGAGTTGTTGCTGTCCACGCCAAAACTCTCTGATGAAATGAAGATCGTTCCGCTTGTTCCGAGAGAAATGTTGCACATTCCGTCGCCGACAGTTCCTGTCCCGACTGCTGCTGCCGCATTGTCACCGGCGCCTGCCGCTATCACTGTGTTCTCCGGAAAGCCGAGTTCCTTTGCGATCTCAGGTTTAAGTGTTCCCACCTTGTCGTAGCTCTCATGAAGTGTTGGAAGCTGGCTCTCTGTTATGCCGCAGATATCCAGCATTTCTTTCGACCATTTTCTGTTCTTCACATCAAGAAGGAGCATTCCGGAAGCATCCGACATATCAGTGCAGAACGCACCGCATAACTTATATGCCAGATAGTCCTTGGGAAGCATGATCTTGCGGATCCTTGCAAAATTTTCCGGCTCATTTGCTTTGACCCAGAGGATCTTGGGTGCCGTGAATCCGGCAAACGCGATGTTCGCCGTGTAAGCGCTGAGTTTGTCCTTGCCGACCACATTGTTGAGGTAATCCGTTTCCTTCGTCGTGCGCCCGTCGTTCCAGAGAATTGCGGGGCGTATGACTTCATCATTCTCATCAAGTATCACCAGGCCATGCATCTGACCGCCAAAACTTATGCCGGCGACATTTTTTCTGTCTTCTTCGGAAACAAGTTCCTTAAGTCCCTCGATGGATTTGCTGAACCAATCCTCAGGATTCTGTTCCGACCATCCCGGATGAGGGAAGAACAACGGATACTCTTTCGAAACAATATTCCTGATCTTCCCCTTCTCGTCCATAAGGAGAAGTTTTACTGCGGAAGTACCAAGATCAACTCCGATATAAAGCATTTGAACCCTCCATTTTTGATTGCTGTGTTGTTAGTGTGCCCGTGCACGCTATATATATATTATATTGTTCCGGTCAAAACTTCAATACCATTTTAAATTTTTGACTTTATGCACAGTTTGTGCGCCGTATTTTTGTCTGTTTTTTCCTGGCGTCCGTTTGTCCGTGCATGTGCACGTTTTTGATTGACTTGGTGTTTGCAAGGGGTTACACTGAATATAGCGTGCATCAGCACATATGAACGGGGTGAACAAAATATGCCAACTATAAAAGAAATTGCGGAAATCGCCGGTGTCTCAAGAGGAACGGTCGATCGTGTCCTGAATAACAGAGGATCAGTCAACAGCAGCACCGAGAAAAAGATAAGAGATATCGCAAGCGCTCTTCATTACACTCCGAACCGCGCCGGGCTTGTACTTGCCGCACAGAAGAAGAATCTCAAGCTTGGATTCATAGTTTTCGGCCATACTAATCCGTTCTTTGATAAGGTACTTGTCGGAGCAAATGAAGAATCAGAAGAGCTGAAATGTTATAACTGTCAGGTGATTACAAGAAAAGCCGGTGTAAGTGCCGAAGAAATGATGAGTGCAGTCAATTCGCTCGTGGAAGAAGGGGTCAATGGTCTTGCCATTGCGCCGGGCAACACTGATATCATGAGAAGTAAGATCGCGGAACTGGCATCAAAGGGTATTCCTGTCGTCACTCTCAATACAGACATTGAAAACTCTGAACGCATAGCGTATGTGGGCAGCAATTACAGAGAGAGCGGCAGGACAGCCGCCGGGCTTGTTTCTCTCGTCACTTCCCTCTCTCCTGCTCCCGTCCATGTCGGCATCATAGCCGGTTCCGACCAGATTCTTTGTCACACTGAAAGGATCGCCGGTTTCCAGTCGAGGATAAGCGAGGCCTATCCCAACATACAGGTCTCAGGGATCGTGTACAACCACGATGACGATATAGAAAGCTACTTCGAGACATCAACTCTCCTTCGGACTCATCCGGAAATAAACGTGTTGTATTTCTGTGCAGCCGGTGTATATGGCGGATGTCGTGCTCTTACAGAATCAGGCCGTCAGAAGGAAATGCGTATCATCACACATGATGCCGTGAGTACTACAGAAGAGCTCATAAAAAGAGGCATCATTTCCGCGACCATCTGTCAGCAGCCTGAGAAACAGGGCCGCCTGCCCCTCTCCATACTTTTCTCATACCTTACAACAGGGGCAAAACCGGATAAGGACTGCTACTACGTAGATACAGATATAAGGATCGCAGAAAATCTGCCTCAGTAAATTCAAGCGGCGCCCGGTCACACCGGCAACGCCGCTTTTTATGTTTATGCTTCCTGATTGAACAGTGATGTCGAAAGGTATCTGTCCCCTGAATCAGGAAGGAGCACTACTATATTCTTGCCCTTGAATTCAGGTCGCTCAGCAATTTGCCCTGCCGCCCAGAGAGCCGCTCCTGATGAAATACCGACCATGATTCCTTCACTTGAAGCAAAAACTCTTGCCTCGTCGAATGATGCTTCGTTAGGAACACGGATTATCTCGTCATAAATCTTTGTGTCCAAAGTCTTAGGAATAAATCCCGCGCCTATACCCTGGATCTTATGCGGACCAGGCTTTTCGCCCGAAAGGACTGCCGATGAATCAGGCTCTATAGCAAAGACCTTCACATCCGGGTTCTTCTCTTTAAGATATTTTCCAACGCCTGACAACGTTCCGCCGGTGCCGACTCCTGAGACAAAAGCATCCACATGTCCGTCGGTGTCGTCCCAGATCTCAGGTCCTGTCGTGTCATAATGAGCTTTCGGATTAGCCGGGTTGTCAAACTGCCCGAGTACTATTGAGCCCGGTATCTGCCTGTTCAGCTCATTCGCCTTTTCAATAGCGCCCTTCATTCCCTTCGCACCTTCAGTCAAAACAAGTTCTGCGCCATATGCTTTGAGTATATTGCGGCGCTCAACGCTCATCGTATCGGGGAGTGTAAGTATCGCCTTGTAGCCCCTTGATGCTGCCACAGATGCAATTCCTATGCCTGTATTTCCAGAAGTAGGTTCGATTATCGTAGCGCCGCGCTTAAGTTTTCCGCTGTTCTCCGCGTCCACTATCATAGCCAGAGCCACCCTGTCCTTTACGCTTCCGGCCGGGTTCAGATACTCGAGTTTAACAAGAATCTTCGCGTTTGTTATTTCCCTCTTCTTCTCATAATTTCCCGCCTCCATAAGAGGTGTGTGACCGATAAGTTCAAGTGCGTTCTTTTTGATATTCATAATTTTCCTTCTCCTCCCTGACCGGGCTTCTTTTGCTCAGTTCGCTTTCTTCTATTCCTACCAATCAGATAGGAATGTCTTGAAATAGATAATACGCCCACAAATATGGAATGTCAACACTATTTTTGTTATACTTGCAGAAGTAGTTTCTCAAAGCAGCCGGAGCAATGATATTCCGGTATGGAGGTAAGTTTTCATGAGTGATAATAAACAGAAAAGACTTGTCGTGGCACTCGGTCATGACGCGCTCGGTTATACGACCACTGAGCAGTGGGACGCTGTAAAGGTAACTGCCAAAGCTCTTGCTGATCTGATAGATGCAGGTTATCAGCTGACGATCACACACAGCAACGGTCCTCAGGTCTCAATGATCCATAAAGCAATGACTGAGCTGAGGAGAGTATATATTGACTATACCCCTGCTCCTATGAGTGTATGCAGCGCTATGAGCCAGGGCTATGTAGGATATGATATTCAGAATTCTCTGCGTGCTGAGCTTCTCTCCCGCGGTAATTCAACCACAGTATCAACAGTTCTCACACAGGTCTCCGTTGATCCTTACGATGAAGCTTTCTACAATCCGGCCAAGAAGATCGGGCGCTACATGACTAAGGAAGATGCTGACAATGAAGTAAAGAAAGGCAATTTCGTAAAAGAGGAACCAGGCAAAGGATATCTTCGTGTTGTCGCTACTCCCGAGCCCCTTGAAATCATGGAAATCGAATCGATAAAACTTCTGGCAGCGGCCGGTGAAGCTGTCATCTGCTGCGGTGGCGGCGGTATCCCTGTAATCGTTCAGGATCACGCTCTGCAGGGCGCATCTGCAGTTATAGAAAAGGATGCGATCGCGGGAAAACTTGCATCAGATCTTGAGGTCGATGAACTCATGATCCTCACTTCTGTTCCAAGTGTTTATCTTGATTTTGGAAAGACCACGCAGCGCCCGATCGATCACATGAATGTTACAGAAGCCTCATCATACATGAAAGACGGACAGTTCGGATCTACTGACATGGAACCCAAGATCGAGGCCGCAATAAAATATCTTAAGAAAAAGCCCGACGGCCGTGTCATCATCACTTCTATTGAGAAGGTCGACGAGGCGATCGCGGGCAACTCCGGAACTGTTATAACTGCATAACGTTGTTATTTTCCCAGTGCCGTCATCACAGAGCCGGCAATTATCGCAAAATCCGCAGCGTTGAATACGGTGTTCTGTAATTGCGGTACTCCGATATCAAAACTGATGTAGTCCGTCACATATTTTCTTCTGAGCCTGTCATATGTGTTGCTGAGGGCTCCTCCGAGAAGGATTGCAAGACCTGTCTTGCGCACTGTGCCTCCCCTGTGGCCAAGTGCCGAAGAAAAAGCCAAAAGAGTTCCGGAACTTGCAAGGATGGATATATTCCTTACAAGCTCCGGATTTTTTTCTCCAAGATTCATCATGGCGCCACTGTTGCGGCTCTGTCTGAACAATACAAGTCCGTTACCGGATCTGTGTATCTCACCTGGTCTCATCTCGCGCGACTTTTGTTTTGCATATTGATCAGCGGCAAAGATTCCTGCTGCCAGTGCCGGTAAAATAATCATTTCTGCTTTGTTTTTCATACGCCCTCGGCATTGCTGTGGCTAAATGGCAGCGCTTCCTGCTTTCTCATCGCTATCTTCTGTTCATGTGCGATATCTGCCGTGTCAGTGCGCATCTCAATTATCGGCGCACCTTTCCCCTCTATATAATCCTTTGTAATAACCACGCGGCCGATACTGTCATCTTTAGGAACTTCATACATTATATCCAGCATGAACTCCTCAATGATCGCACGGAGCGCACGCGCACCTGTCTCTTTTTTGAGTGCCTTGTCCGCGATCGCGTTTAGTGCTTCCGGCTCAAATTCAAGTTTTACCTCATCCAGCTCAAGTAGCTTCTCATACTGTTTGAGTATTGCGTTCTTAGGCTCCGTCAGAATCTTGACCAATGCATCGCGGTCAAGGTTTTGAAGCGTACACACAACAGGAAGACGGCCTATAAACTCCGGGATGAACCCGAATGCGCGAAGGTCTTCTGTCTGTACACGTGACAGGATATCCTTGTCATTGTCATATTTGTCTTTGAGCTCAGCATTGTAGCCGAAGCCGCTCTGCTTTGTGAGTCTGTCTTTTATAAGATTGTCGAGGTTCGGGAAAGCGCCGCCGCAGATGAAGAGTATATTGCGTGTATCCACTGTAGCCATTGGTACCATGGCGTTCTTGCTGCTGGATCCCACAGGAACTTCTACCTCTGCTCCCTCGAGGAGTTTGAGCATTCCCTGCTGCACAGATTCTCCGTTTACATCGCGTGAAGTAGTATTACTCTTCTTCGCGATCTTATCGATCTCATCTATGAAAACTATTCCCTTTTCAGCTCTTGCCACATCATTGTCAGCGTCATCAAGAAGTTTTGATACAACGCTCTCTATATCATCACCGATGTAGCCTGCCTCAGTGAGCGACGTGGCATCAGATATTGCGAGCGGCACATCAAGAAGGCGTGCGAGTGTTTTGACGAGATACGTCTTGCCGCAGCCGGTAGGGCCTATCATCAGGATGTTGGACTTCTCTATCTCTATGTCATCCATGTGGCCTGTCGTGACACGCTTGTAGTGATTGTAAACAGCGACAGACAAGGCTTTCTTGGCTTTTTCCTGGCCTATCACATATTCATCCAGTGTGGATTTTATAACGTGAGGAGCCGGCATGTTGTCGATCGTGAAGACCGGCTTCGGCCTGTCTTTTTTCTTCTTCTTGACCTGTGGCCCGCCATTGCCTCCCATTCCGTTGAAAATATCTCCCAACGTCATGAAACTTATAGCCGGTCCCTTCTTTTTGTCTTTTTCCTTATCTTTATTCTTGTCATCGTCCTGATTATCAGCATCATTATCAGAACTGCTGTCATTATCTATCTGAATGATCACATCCACATCTTTAGAATTGTCCTGAATCTCCGGCTCATCCTTCTTCTCCGGCTTATCCTGCTTCTCGACCGTTGTGTTACTGTGACTGCTGTCATGCATCATTTTGTTGAGTTCATTGATCATATTCTGATCAGCGAAGATCTTTGAATAGTCGATCTTCGAAGTCATATTCATCATCTTCTGCATGCAGTCCTCGCAGACAGTAATTCCATTAGGAAGATGCAGCATCCTGCCGGCAGTGCGCGATGAACGATGACAGACCGAGCAGTATTCTTCATAATCATTTGTTTTGTCCTGATTATTATCACCGGTACTATTACCGGAATTGTTAATCATATTATCTTCCATATTTCCTCCAGACACGCAGGAAAGGCATATGTTGTCTTCCCGCTGCGATTACACCAGTATAATGCCCATCTCCCCTTTGCATCAAGTTAAGTATTTATAAATATTCGCTTAACAGAAAACAGCCACGGAGATTACCGCTCCGTGGCTGCAAATACAACATCTTATTATGTGTTCAATAAGAGCATCTTATCAGTTCGTTCCGTTTCCAAAAAAGCCACTGAACGGAGTCGTGCTCCAGCCTGAACTCTGACCCTGATTCTGTCCCTGCTGATCATCAGTTGAACCACCGATCGCATTTTCAGAACTGCCTGTTGATGAATCGGAACGCTGGCTGCTTTCAACGACGCTCTTGTCGCTGAGTGTCAGCTTTACGCTGGCTTCAGTATACTTGTTGTCATTAACTCTCTCAACTGTAAGCGTCACTGCTGTTCCTGCCTTATAGTATTCAAGCTGAGCCTTAAGTGCGTCCATGCTGTTAACGGTCGTCCCATTGATACCAGTGATTATATCGCCTTCCTTAAGATCTGAACTTGCTGCACCGCTGCCGTCCATTATGCTCTCGACATAGACGCCCTGCGGCATATTGTATGCACTGGCGACATCAGATGTAACACTGATTCCGCTTATTCCCAGATAGCCCTGGTCATCTTCGCTTACTTTTTCCTTGGTCTCCTGATTCATGAGATCCTCAATGATAGGGATGGCTCTTGAAATCGGTATTGCATAACCCATGCCTTCTACTGTCGTGGCACCGATCTTACTTGAGTTGATGCCTATTACCTCACCCTTGCTGTTAAGCAGAGCACCACCTGAGTTGCCCGGGTTTATAGCCGCATCTGTCTGGATAAATGTATATGTGGTTTCTGAATCAGTGGATGTCTGCAGCTCTCTGTTTACAGCACTCACAACACCTGCCGTGACTGACTGACCGTAGTTCAGAGCGTTGCCTATTGCTATAGCGGCTTCACCGACTTTAAGTTTATCTGAATCACCGAGAGTCGCCACTGATATCTGGTTCTTCGTATCATCAGTTATATCCGAAAGCTTCACTGCTATAACAGCAAGATCATTATCTGAATCTGTGCCCTTTATATTGGCTGTCACTGTTGAATCATCTATGAACTTAACAGTGAGCTCATCAGCGCCTTCAACTACATGATTGTTTGTTGCTATGAGAAGCTCTGTATCAGTCTGGGAAATTATTATTCCTGATCCTGTTGATTCCTGTTCAGTCGTATATGTCTGCCCGAAGAAATCCTGAGCCTGTACCGTTGCACTGTTGTAAACTGAAACAATTGAAGGCATGCATTTCGCCGCTATTGAAGAAACATCAACTGTCGTAACACCTACTGTTTCATCTGATGAATCACTTCCTATGCTGAGTCCGGAAGTAGAAGCCGACGCGGATTCTGAGGATGTTGTTCCTTCACTTGATGCTTCATCAGAATTATCTCCGGCCTGCGCTTGTTTTAACGTAGCTTCTGATCCTGAGGATTCACTCTTGTCTTCAGACGCGGATTGTGTTGAACCGTTCGCGATCCTTCCGACTCCGTAAATGCCTGCTCCAACGCAGAGCCCGAACACTGCCGCCATAGCAATTGCCAGAACGACTTTTGAGCCATTTCCTTTCTTATGCGGCCTGTGCTCTTTATTATTCTTTCCTCCATCAGGAGTAGGGTTACTGCCATATCCGCTGTTATAAGGATTGTGGTATGCCCCGTTGTTATTATTGCTGTACTGATAATTGCCGTAATTTGAGCCGCCGTTGTTATAGTTATTACCAGCGCCTCCGTTGCCGGTCGTGCCATTATTTGTGCCTGTGTTATCCGGGTTTTGGCCGTTGGCTGCATTGTTTTCTGTGCTGTTTGCGTTTCCTGTATTATTCATGTTCTCATTTGCAGAAGTACCATTGTAATTCTGCTCGTTATCATTCATTCCTTCATACATATCGATCACCCTTTCCTTTGTAAAAACCTTCTCTTTTCCCTGGCCTCGACTATAAGAATACATATGATTTGTGTTCAAATTGTGTTTTATCAATTATCAATCCGTGAAATGCTACTGCCCAAAAAAGGTCGGGACTCAATATGTTGTCCCGACCTTTGCGTGATCACTTATCTCATTTTCTGGCGATTGTTCACTTTGCTGCTGCGTCACCGGCCTGCACATTTGTGGCGGCTGTGCTGCCATCTTTCGCGGTTCCTGCGGACACGCTGTTTCCGTCAGCCGCAGAATCTGCCGGATTGACAGTGCTGCCGTCTTTCGCATTCTCTGACGCCTGTGCGCTGTTCCCGTCACCTGCATCAACTGCGCTGATTGCTGTCCCGGCCATCTGGGCTGAAGCATCCGTTTGAGCCTGCTGCTTTGATGTACCTTCATCACTGCCATCGAACCACCCTGATGTCAGAGATGCTATCTTGGAATCAATAGCCTTTGTTTCACCCTCAGCGTAAAGAACACGGCCGTTTTCCAGAAGGAGTTTTCTTGAATTTCCCTTAACTGTCTCTGATTTGATGCTGTAGTCTCTCGTGACCTCTTCGTCACCGTTCATCTTTGCCGCAGATACCTGATAGAAATCTTCTGCCTCTGATGTCTTGCCAAAACAAACATACTGAATATTGTATTTTCCATCAGGATCAGTAGCTGTATACGCATCAGTGACGCTCTTGTATCCTAATGTATCTGTATAATATGACCTGACATCCTCAACACTCAGACCGGCATCCGTGCATATCTGACTGAACTCCTGCCCTGTCGCAATGAACTTCGACATGCTGCATCCGGCAAGTAAAGTGCACATGCATAAAACCGCAGCAATCATCATTATCTTTCTTTTCATATCCGGCCCTCCTCTCATCGGAATTTCGATATTTACCGATACACTGTTATCATAACCCGAATGATGCCAGGAATGTCCTTTTTTCGCATTTAAGGTTTCACAAAAATTTGCCTCAGAAATTGTGCATTATTTTATGCCGTTATCGCGCAAATTCCATGCGCCGATTTATCAGTTGTCATGGAAAACCCGCCCGTTTGCTGTTAATATTGTATTAAAGTAAATACACGGTTCCAGGTTGTTTTGCCCATCACAAAAAGTTTACTGCGGCAGTACGGAGAGTGGCTGTCGTTCAACATGGCATTCAATAATGGAGGTACTAGTATGGCTGATAATGAAGAAACAGGAAATGCAGGCAAAAGCAGTATGTCTTCAACCAGTGAAATTGCAGAACAGGTTGAAAAACAGGTTACGGAAAATGTCTCTCAGGAAGTAAAGGAAGAAATAGCGAGACTTGTACGTGATGAGGTGTCAAAAGCCGTCCGCGAGGAAATCGCCGGAAATGCGGCAAATTCATCCGGCAGCAATGCTGATATCGCAAAGCGTCTCGAGGATGTCACCGCCGCTCTCGATAATATTTCCGCATCTGAGAAAAAGACGTCCAGGAATTCCAAGGTGTCCGCTATCGGCAACTCTCTTCTTATGGTTGCTTTCGTGGTGGTTTTTCTTCTTATCACGCCCGGCATCTACCGCCTTCTCGGGAATCTCAACAGCACTGTTTCCGGTCTCACCTCTACTATAGACAGTGTCAATCAGCTTGTGATCTCTGCTGACAATACAGTCAAATCCGCATACGACGTTGTCGACAGCGTCAACACCGGCGTAAACAACACATTTGATCAGGTCCAGGGCGTCGTGACTGATGTCGACACTCAGGTCAACAATATCGGAACGGCTGTTGACAGCGCAAATTCCACACTGAACGAGATCAACACGCTGGTAAATGACAATGCCGACTCTGTAAATAAAGCCATCGATGGAATAGCAAGTATAGACTACGACGGCGCGAACAAGGTCATCAGCGATGTACAGGCCTCCACGGACAATCTTGAAGAGACCATCACATCTGCAAACAAGGCCATCAACAACGCTGACAGTACAATTACAGGGATTAATGATACCGTCACCGGGATAAATGATACCGTTGGAAACATCAACAAAACAGTCACCAACATCAATGACACTGTTGACACAGCAGACACTGCAATCACTGATGTAAGCAAGGCAGTGACAGAGACCACAAAGACTGCAACTGCAACAATGAAGACAGTCCAGAGTTTTGACGTTGACGGCCTCAACAGCGCAGTGACACAGCTCCAGGACGCGGCAAAACAAGTTTCGGGCGTAGCTAACGGAATCACAAGTACAGTCGACGACCTGGGCAAGACAGTTCAGAGCACATCCAAGGCAGTTGACAAGAACCTCAATTCACTCACTGACAATATTGATTTTGACGCGCTCAACAATGCGATAACATCACTCCAGAAATCAGCAACAGCTCTTGAGAAGCAGCTCAAGGCAGCAACATCTTCTTCAACAACAACTTCATCGTCATCAACTTCTTCTTCAAGTGCAAAATCAGGCAAGAAATAATACCAGACCCAAAAAGCCATCCGTCTTTCTTCATGATACAAAGAAGAAACCGGATGGCTTTTTTATTTGTACAATTCCCACTGCGCTGTCAATGTGACTTTCGGCATGCTTGTTTTGTACAGTGTGGATTTGGCATGCTCATTAGTTGTGATATATGCATAATCATCAAGTATCGTGATGTCTTCGGCCTCATAAGGAATATCTATCGTCCACACCCCAACATACTCACCGTCGTGCGTGAAAACATTTATACGCTGGCTGCTCTTCCACTCATATGTTTTGAATCCGGCACTGACGGCGTATATAAATGTGTCGTCAGCGGCAATTCCCTGTGAGCTGAAGTTCTGTGAATAATAATCATCCACCTGTGTTATCGAAAGCGTCTGCATATCCTCATTAAGCACACAGAACGAATTTCTGCTGTCATCATTGCGTCCTATCACATAGAAATATCCATTTGAGTACGCGATTCCCCATATGTGCGTGAGCAGCGGAAAGCTGTATTCCTTCACTTTCTTAAGATTGCCATCCAGCTCCATGACGCCGCTCGGGTACCCGTCACATGTGCCTCCCTCGGCTACATATATATGGCCATTATTGCTGTCATACGCCAGTCCGTTTGCATGATCGAACTTCAGATTCCTGACTCTCTTTACAGCTTTGCCTGTCTCCACATCAAATTTTGTTATGACAGTCTCATAATGTGACAGATCTCCGCTGTTGTATGCAGCATCATTTATCGACGCTGCTGTCACGACATACATCTTCCCGTCTTCTTCAAAAACACATGACCCCTGTGTGCTCCTGAAACTGTAGTCCTCATCCTTCGGTTTTCCTGAATCCACAGTCACTATTTTCTCAGACTCAGTGTTCCCGGAGAGCAGATTCAGGACCCTCGCGCGGTTTGCGAAGTTTTTCCCGTCAGCAGTCTTCCACCCGGTGAAGCGAGCGTCAGCGCGGCCAAAACCCACGCTCTCAAGCGGTGTTTTCTCATCGTAGATCGCATACATGTCATCCATGTCGCCTGATGCTTTGCCGCCCTTGTCGAAATGAATTATATAAAGCTGTGGTTCCCACAGCGCATAAAGTGTCTGTTTTCCATCCGAATCGGAATCAATAGCTGCCCCGCTGTCACTGGCATCAGACAATTTGCCCTGCTCATCTATCTCTGTCTGAGTTCCGTTCTTATCGACATTCCACCCTCTGAAAACATATCCATAACGCGAAAATTCATTAGCTGGCAGTGTGTACGAATCAAGCTTGCCTGCCTTGACATTCACATCCTCCATTGTTCCTTCGCCGCCATTTGCATCAAAACTTATCGTGACATCGCTGCCTTTAGCCGACACTGTTGTTCCGAATACTGCTGATAATATAAGAGCACAGATGATTTTTCTGCCGAATTTCAACTTCCGATATCTCCTTAAAATAGATTGGACTGAAATGATTTCTCTATATGATAGCACGCCGGGCAACCAAAACAAGGAAAAATGTGCTATAATAATTTTGTTTGAAGGCTTGGAATTTGCAGTAAACGTAGACGGTTTCGCTGGAATTCACAGTGAAGCTGTTTTTTATTTGAGCCTTATCGGAAGGAGGACCCGATTTATGAAGTGGAAAACAAATGATGTCGTGATTTACAAGAACAATGGTGTATGCCTTATCAACAGGACCGAAGAAATGGATCTCACTGGTAACGGGCTCAGGAAATACTATGTACTTACACAGTATTACAAGCCGCAGATGACCATATATGTCGAAGTACCGGTCGGCGACGAAATTTTCCGCACTCCCCTCTCCATCGCTGAAGTCAACAATATAATAGGCGCATATAAAGAATCTGACTGGATCTCCAATGATCGTGACCGCCAGATGAGTTTTGACGCAAGGATCTCAAACGGATCGTATGGTGACCTGCTTGCTGTTATCGGCGCACTGCACCGCAAGCGTTCCGAAAAGATAAAGAACGGCAAGAAGCCCGGAGTTGTCGACGAAAAGGAGCTTATGCGGGCTGAATCAGTGATCAATCAGACTTTTGCGTATTCACTCAAGATAGAGCCGGATCAGGTTCCCGGCTACATTAAGAAAGCTATTAAAGAATACAAATAACAGATCAGTAAGTAATCAGGTGCAATCCACGTCGATTGCATCTGTTTTTTCAATATGATGGCGCTGCTTTTCTTCATACATCAGAGCATCGACTTTCTTTATGAACTGACTCGCTGTCAGTTTCTCTGCCTCATCGTATAGTGCCGCACCCACGCTTATGTTAAGCTTATAATCTCTTTTGTGCAGAGAGAGCGTTCCTGTGCGACCGTTGCTGTTAAATTCGTCTATACACTTGTCAAGCCTGTTTACTGCCAGATTCATGCCGTCCTGATCTATGTTATGCATGATGACAAGAAATTCATCGCCGCCGTAACGACCTATAATATCTTCTTTACGGAAACAGTCAAACAAAATAGAAGTGAGATCCTGCAGCGCCGCATCCCCGGCCTGATGTCCCCATGTATCATTAATACTCTTGAAGAAATCAATGTCTATCATTACCGCGCCGAAGTTGCGGTCGTCAAACTCGCGGCTGCCGTTTATGTTCATATTAAGTACATAATCGATTCTTCTCATGTTGACCGCCCCTGTCAGGTAATCCTCGTTTATATCCCTGCTCTGAACATAAATATAAAGTGCAATACACGCAAAAACAACTCCTCCGTATTGGAAGGGGATGTCCCTGTATACCGCCTGCCCTACTCCTGAGGCAAAACATATCAGCGGGAAAGCTATGATAACCTTGCGGTACAGTTGATTTATGCGCTTTCTGTTGTAGATCACATAGAAATCAATTATAAGATAAAGCAGAAGGTTGATTGCCCCTCGGGCGCAATAAGAAGTGCCCCTTGTATATACACCATTCTCATAAGTGAAAAAGATCGGCACATCAAACAGCTGATTCACGGTAACAAGTATAAAATTAATGAGAGCCCAGCCGCCGACAAAGAGAGATACCGGGTCTGTTCCCGTGTAGCCCTCTTCATCAAACCAGCAATTTACATACTTAAGGGAGAAATAATAGATAAATGGATGAAAGGCCATAACAATGTATGTGCCCACTATCGACAGCTCCCCCATCACGGAGTCATCGCCGTAACCCGAGCGGCTAAGGCTATCCATAACAACAAGGATGAGCACCATCAGCAAGAGCTGTCCAAAGGCGTGCGATTGGATGCTGCGCCTTAGCTCCCTGCGATTATTAAAAAACATGAGCATGCATATAAGCACTGCTGTATAAGCATTAAGAATTAACCAAGCCTGCATGTGTTCCCCTCACCTGCCGTCTTACGCTATAAACTTAATTTCATCCTGTATTCCGTAATATACGAAAATCCTTAATTATTTTATAACAGACCATTTTCAATATAACAATACTTTTTCAGAATAATTACCATATGTATTACATTATTTCATGTATTCATGTACGCAAGCTATATTCTGTACACTATTTTCAATATATGAGTGACTTCTCTTTTCCCGGTGAGAGTCACAATTTCTGGGAATTTATATATGTCGACAGCGGAACTGTCAATGTAACAGCCGGGAGGCGCCATCTCACTCTGAATCGCGGCAATATCCTTTTTCACAAGCCGAACGAATTTCACTCCGTGCACGCCAATGGCGTCGTGTCTCCGTCTCTCGTCGTCGTAAGTTTTGCCTGTCATTCATCCTGCATGAGTGCGTTTAAGGGGCAACTTCTGACACTGCAGAACAGTGAGCACGAATTGCTCGCCGACCTCATCAGAGAGGCGCAGCACGCCTTCAAAGGGCGCATGGATGATCCTTACCTCCAGCACCTTGTCGTAGCCGACAGTTCACTCGCATTCGGCTCTGAGCAGCTGATCTACAGTTACCTCGAGCAGCTCCTCATCCAGCTCTACAGACGCAATTTCATCTCACGCCTTCCCGGCGGTGTCGATATCCCTGTACCTGAAAATACGGGCAAGACCTCTGAGGTCTATACCCGTATTGTTCAATATATGGAAGCCCATGTCCGCGAACATCTCACTATGGAACAGCTTTGTTACGACAACATCCTGAGCCGCTCTACCGTTCAGAAGATAATGAACGAGACCTGCGGGTGCGGCGCCATCGAATTCTTCTCGCATCTCAAAATCGAGACGGCAAAACAACTGATCCGCGACAATAAAATGAGCATCACCGAGATTGCCGACTACCTCGGCTACACATCAATACACTACTTCTCCCGGCAGTTCAGGCACCTCACTTTTATGTCGCCCACCGAATACGCGAGTTCCATAAAGTCTCTGTCAGACAGACCGGAATAACGCCTGAAGATTTATTGTCAGATAATTGTATCCAAGCAGTTGCTGGTAACCAGTGCTCTCTTCCATGTGGCGTTCCTCCTATGAGTCTGCTTGTGAATCAGCTGCTAAACTGAGTAATATCTGTTAATTTACAGATATGTACGAAACAAGAAGAAAAAAGTACGCGCAGCAGAAAAAATCACTGTAAAACCTGGATCTTCGCATTAAGGATCTCTTCCACCGCATAAAGTGGGAGATTTACCATCTGATCTTCTATTTTGTAATCCGCCATTGACGTGCGGATCGAGATTTCCGGCATATATTTATCCCTGTATGTACGCAGACTTTTAGCCCTGAGATTTACTTCCGCCTTAACCTCGACCGGAATGACCATATTGCCTGTATTAATTACAAAATCTACTTCACATATTCCGCGTTCATTGGTGTAATAATATACAACAAGATCCTCAATAGTCATGAGTTGCTGACACACATACTGTTCCGTCAAAGCTCCCTTAAATTCTGTAAACATATCGTTTCCGTCAAGAAGTGCGCTCTGACGAAGACCTGTCATGCATCCAAGCAGCCCGACATCTACAATAAACAGTTTAAATGCGTGTAAGTCCTCATACGATTTCAATGGAATTCCCGCTGAATTCACACGTCCGACCCGATGAACCAGTCCACAATCAGTGAGCCACATTATTGCCGTCTCATATTCCTTTGCACGGCCTCCCTCACGGACCAGACCATACAGAAATTTTTTATTCTCCTTCGCAAGCTGAGAAGGTATGCTGTTCCAAATCATGCGTATCTTCGGAACTATCTCATTTGGAGCATGTTTTGAAAAATCCTGTTCGTACGCTGTCAGAATATTCCTCTGAATTTCGCGCACCTTACTAAAGTCTTTATCCTCAGCAAAACTGCATACTGCCTCCGGCATACCTCCGACAAAATAATACTGCCTGAGCGCATCAATATATGTTTGTTTGAAAGAAGTGATCATCTCAAAATCCTGTTTATCAAGCAGTTCCGCAAAGCGATCGTTCCCGGTCGCCTTAAGAAATTCTCTGTAAGATAACGGATATAGTTTTAGAAAATCCACTTTTCCTACCGGAAAAGAAGTTCCCTCATGCAGCGCTATGCCCAGCAGCGAACCTGCGCAGATAATATGATACTCAGGCGCATTTTCACAGAAATACTTAAGAGATGAAAGAGCCCTCGGCACCTCCTGTATCTCATCGAAAATCAGCAGAGTATTGTCCGCTTCGATCTTCTTGCCTGAATACAGTTCAAATCCCATTATCAGGCGATCCGTATTCAGATCTGAAGAGAACAGCTCCGCCATCCTTGGGTTCGAGTCAAAATTGATATAAACAGTGTCAGCGTATGCTTCCAGGCCGAATTCCTTCATGAGCCAGGTCTTTCCCACCTGTCTTGCACCCTCTATGATCAGCGGTTTGCGATATTTGTCCTCTTTCCATTTGTACAACTTCTCTATAGCATATCGATACATACACGCCTCCATTACAAGCATTGGCACCAGCAACACCTATACCTGCATTATCAGTTGCTGATAATCTGATATTTCTATTCTAAATCGCTTTCACTGTTTTATCAACGTAGTTTTGTTGCTATTTTACACTTTTTACAGCGTATTTTTGTAATATGTAACACTTTTTACGTCGTTATAGCAGGCACTCGCTCTACCACACCCCACATCGCATCAAAGCGTCTGTGCAAAGCTCAACAGGCACGTACCATTGTCAAAACAAGTTCGGCATGTTACTCTTTTGGAACAGGTCTGCATATCTGACCGCCTGAAAACCTGTTTCATTCTATATACCATTCTCAGCTCCATACTGACCCGGCACCGCAACAACCCACTCTCTCATTAAGATTTCACATCAGGAAACACACCAAAATGAAAAATAAACGATCTGTTCCAGTCTCCAGCAATCAGCCCACACTCCACGATCTCACAGTCAGCTGGCTGCGCGATTTCAAATCCCAGCGTGAAAAATCAACAATCGAAATGTATGAAAGAGTTGTCCGGATACTTGAGAAAAGTCCCGTCGGCTCTCTTAAAATGTCCGATCTTGACAGGCACAGCCTGCAACAACTCATCAATGAGAATGCCGCTCACCCGCGCACATGCCAGAAAATCATGCTCACCTACAGGCAGGTCATCAAATATGCCATCTCAATGCATATACTCCCGGTTTATGCACTTTACGATCTCTGTGAAGGAATCTCCATGCCCAAATACAGACCCGTAGAGCGCATGCCGCTGAGTCAGGAAGAGAAAGAAGCCATCAGATCTGCCAAGTCAAAACTCGACCCGCGCGAACTCTCGTATCTCATGATTCTCATGGGTTGCGGCCTCCGGCGCGAAGAAGCGATTGCACTCACGCCCTCCGATATCTCCATCGCCAGGAGAACAATACGCGTCAATAAAGCTGTCGGTTTCTACAAAGGATCACCATATTCAAAGGGCACAAAGAATGGAATAGTGCGCTCAGTCCCGATGCCGCCTGATACACTCTTGCCGCTGCAGGCGTATCTGCCTCAGATAACCGGGAATTACCTGTTCTCTGACAAAGACGGGGCGATGCTCACTGTTGGGACTTACAGAACACTATGGGATGGTATTACAAGAAAGATCTATAAAGAAATGCCGGCCGGGTCTGAGCACAAACTTACTGCTCACAGATTTCGTCACAACTACTGCACACTGCTCTGCTACCAGGTCCCCACCATCTCCGTCAGAAAGGTCGCATCCCTCCTCGGAGACAGCGAAGCCATGGTCATGAACGTCTACAACCACATCCTCGAAGAAAAAGAAGACCTTGAATCCGTCATCAACGTGATCGCCGCAGAGATGTGATGTAAATATGGTTCAGGCATCCATTATTAACAGAAAGAATATCAAAGAAGCTTATATCATACAGCTAAAAGATCTAGAATATGGTTTCGACATTCCAAAAGCCAGCACGGAAAAAGTCTCCTCTTTCAGTGGCAAAATCTCATTAAGGATATCTCCATACACGCACCGTATGGCTTCCGCCCTTGCCCGTTCACTTGGCATTAGCCTTAATGCTTATTTTAATGATGCCATAGTAGCATATAGCGCTACAGTAGCTGCAAAAACATCAGTAGCAACTAATAGCACTGCATTATCAAAACCTTTCTCTGTGCATAAAAACCCGCTAAGCCATCCAATTACATTTGGTGACAAAAAGACTTCAACTTAAACACAAAAAGTTCATAGTTGACTTGTATGATAAACTGAACAAACACGATATACTTATTATAAAGAAAAGTGTAAGGAGGAAAGCGCTATGTTAAAGGATATAACCGTTGCTAAATATTTTCTGTCAAAAGATAAAGATAGAAAACTATTCAACAAAAAAGTTGTGCATTTGAATGGCCGTATTTTTTATGAAGGAAATGCCAGGCTCAATAAATATCTGCATCTCGCTCAGAATATTTATATTGCAGAAACTGGAAACAAGCTCTTTGATGAAGACCTTTATGCTTATGATAATGGTGCTGTTGTTCCTGATATACAAGAGAACTATTCTCTATTGCTCAGCAGGCACGATACTCCTGAAATGCCGGAAAAAGATCGTGCTTTTTTGGACAAGATTTATAAAATATTCGAGAATGCCCCTCTTGAAGAACTAATCGAGCTTTCACACGAAGACTCTGAATGGATAAACAAACACGATTATTATAAAAAGCCAGATCAGAGAATGAACTCTCTCTCTCATGCCAATGAATACCAAAAGCAGTATGAAGATATTATTAAAGTCATGAAGAGGATGGATAAATGAGAGACTTGGAAATTGGGCAAATACTATGGCTTATTATTAGATTCAACAATAATAATGATATTTCTCGTTCTAAGCATCCTTACCTCATCGTAAGCATTGATGATGAACTAAACGCCGTTGAAATTGTGCAGATTGATTCCTTGGTGGGAAAAGAGTACAAAGCAGCGATGAGGTCAAATAAGACTATCTTTTATGACAATCCAACTGAAACTGTTTTGAATAAGGACAGCTACGCTCAGTTAGACAACACTTTAAAGATTGAATACTTCGATGAATTAAGTGAATATCGTAGCAGCAGAGATAAATTAAGTAGTTCAAAACTCAGTGGAGTGATACAAGCGTATGATTTGTACCATGAGAATTACGAAATTGATGAAATAAAAAATGTATACATGGACAGGAAAGAAATTCTCCGAATGAATCGTTAAGTGATTATCACACCTGAACTAACGATTTCCTCCTGTTTTTATAATAACAGTATTTTGTATTCAAGCCAGTCCAGCTATACTAATGGATCAATGCACCAAAAAAGCCCCGGTTCCCACAATAATGCAGGTCTCCAAGGCTTTAAATGCCGGCAACCGGGATCGAACCGGTACTCGATTATAAGTCGAACGGGATTTTAAGTCCCGCGCGTCTGCCAGTTCCGCCATGCCGGCGAATCTAACTGGTCTTTCGTCAAAACACATCCTGTCCGGTTTGTTCTGCAATAACTCCGGATCCTTACTGAATCAGTGCTGGCATAGGTCTGCAACATCAGTCTGAATTAAAACTGTTCTTCAACCATACAATCGCCTCAGCACGCGTTTCATTATACTCAAAAGCTCAGATAGATGCAAGAAAAATGTCCCCCGACAGAAACTCATCTGCCGGGGGACAACTCAATCATTCAAAACCCTTAACCTTGAAACTTACGCTTCCTCTTCCTTCTTCTTTCTCTTCAGGAATGCTACTACCCATGCGAACAATCCAAGCATACCTGCTGTTGCAATTCCGCCCTAAGCGTTCATGTTGGAATCATCGCCTGTTGCTGCTGCTCTTCCGTTTACAGGACCAGCTACTGTGCTTGCTGCTACAGGAGGAGTTGCCTCTGCTACTGTTATAGGTTCTCCAACTGTAGGTACT
>JAQWCI010000114.1 GCA_028706005.1 Lachnospiraceae bacterium | reverse complement strand
AAGTGGAAGTTACCCTTTCAAACTGGAACTTCGGATTTCAATTAACCTTTTTATTGTTCAAGAGCAGACATTACATACACTTTGATAAATGCGCCATGATATATGGAATCAACTGTCATATCACCGATTTTCTTTCATCAGCGTGCCACCTCACTGTTGCTCTTTTTCAAACTCTCACGGTCTCCAGTCCACTATCCCGCCGATGTTGTGCACAGAAGTGTAGCCCATGTTTATCAGGAGGCTTGCAGCAGTCGACGATCTCGCGCCTGTCCTGCAATAGAGATAAAGCGGCGTGTCCAGTTTTGACACATATGTACTAATAGACTGAATATCTTGCAACGGCACATTGATACTGCCCGGAATGCTGCGTTCCATAAATTCTCCATGCGTTCTGACATCCACGAGTTTTGCTCCCTGAATGTTCCTGCACTCTGCAAGCCCGCTGTTGATATCCAGCCTGTTATTTGGTTTGTCCGCTTTCAAGAAATCAAATAGCCCCATATATGTTCTCCTCTGTTTTAAACATCATTGCTCAGACGTGATAAACCGTTCCGTCTCTTCTGGGTTTATCCGCAGGCTCTTCGCCATCTGCGTACCCAAGTATGCAATGACCTATACCCTCATAGTCGCCAGTGATGCCCCACTTCTTAAGAAGCTTTCTGCCTTCCGGGCTGTCAAATTCTTCCTTTGCCCTGTGGATCCAGCAGCTTCCAATACCAAGTGAATGTGCCGCCAGCATGAGATTTCCCATTGCAAGCGCTCCATCATAAACATATGTCGGAGCCGTCTTGTCCGCCAGAACTACTATTACCGTCTGTGCCCCATAGAACGGATCAGAATCTGTTCCCATAATTCTTGCGTTCATCTCTGACAGCTCATCCCGTGTTTCCTTATCAGTAACAGCAACAAAGATCACCGGCTGCCTGTTCATACCGCTCGGAGCATATGTGCCGGCTTTCAGGATCATATCAAGATCCTCTCTGCTCACTTCCTTAGCTGAAAACTCCCTGATACTTCTCCTCGTTTCAATTGCTTTCAGGACTTCATTCATGATATCCGGCTCCTTTCTCCATGTTTACCACCCTAATTGCCTCAATCAGGAAGCTCACCGGCCTGAATCCGTCATTACATGAGATCATCGCAGACTTAGGGTCCTTCATCCAGCCATCATAGAAATCCTGCCCACCACATGCCAGCGTCAAAACAAATGGCGCCAGGCTATCCCACGCACTCCCGCACATTCCTTCAGGCATCTGTGCGTCCTTAGAAATGAACACCTGTCCTTCTTCAAGATCACATGTATGCTCAATAGGATTCTCATACTTCTCCGAAAGGTCCTTGTATGTTGCCTTCCTGATAACTGTTAATCTGACCTCTTTCATCCAACTCCTCCTTCAAATAGCATCTCAGACGCTTTATCAATTATATAATTCAGGTGATTGATCTCGTTCTGCAATAACAGAATGTCACCAATCCCAAAGTCCTCCAACGTCCGATCAATTTGTGACTTTTCCTGTTTCCTGTTGCTTCCACCATAGAGCATGATGCAGTTCTGTGCATCTTTATCTACTTGTATGATCGTGTGGCCGCTCTTACCCTCAATGGATGCCAAATAGTCTGTGTTGAGCCCTTCTTTCCGGCAAAGTTCTCTGATACTCACACCATCTGTTCCAAGAGACCCGGCCATAAACACATTCACTCCTGCCTTTTTTAATGCTATGGCCTGGTTAAGCCCTTTCCCACCAATATGCGTCTCCATAGAAAGTGCAGCGGATGTTTCTCCTCCGACAAGTATGTGATCTACCTGATACACATAATCATAATTAAGTGAGCCAAAATCCAGAACTTTCATGTCTTCTCCATTCGCTACCTGCATTTAACTGATTGTCACATTCCAAATACCACAAATGACTGTGGCTCCATATTGATGGCTCCATCAACATTAGAACCCTTCCCTATTTGGAACACGTCATTCCGCCCCTAAAGGATATACATCTCGCCCGGTACAAATATGTGAAACGCCTGCTTACTGTTAATAGTCATAAGTTCATCAACAAAGTGAGCTGGGTTCACTGCATTAACGGAATATAGATCCCAGTGAACAGGAACCACCAATTTTGCCTTGGTGTGTTTTGCCAGCGTTATAGCCTCTCTGCTGTCAAAACATCCAATAATATCTTGTTTTTCTCTGCGATAATAATCGCGTCCATTTATCGGCAGGATCTCCACATCGCACCCCATTATCCTGTCTTCCAGGCCCTTATATGGACAGCAGTCTCCCGAATGGAATATCTTTTTCATCCCCGCCTCGATTATATATCCGACTTCACAGTATCCACCTCTGCCATCAGGATGCAGTTCCTCATGTGCTGCAGGTATTGCTGTTATATATACTTCAGGAGTTATACAAAGTTTTTCATCCTGCTGAATCTCAATTATTCTGTCATCTGTCACTCCGATCTCACGGTACGCATTACAGACCGAATAAGGACCAATAAACTTTGCATTTGCATTAATCTTATTGACTCCGCTTATCGTATTTGGATCAGTATGGTCAAAATGTGCGTGAGTACACATGATATAATCCAGGAAATCCAGGTCAACAGGAGTAATCGGTGCCGGATACAGTCTCTCCCATTTGGTCGACGCATTGGAACACATTTTGTCAACATAGTCTGACAAATACCCGTCTATCATTACATATTTATTCCTGAATTTTAAGATAAATCCGACCTGCCCTATGTAAAACAGTGCAACCTGACCAGGCAAAAGTTCCGTTCTAAGAATTTTCTCTTTGAGCTTATTCATATTGTCCTTTCAACGCTATCCCGGGATTTATATGTTTCACCCCCACAATACGCCTCTGTTTTGCACCAAATCTTCATAATGCTTCATTATGCCTTCATTCAGAATTCGGTCTTCTTCCCCGAGGCAACAAATTTTATCGAGAATCTGCTGTGGTGTATTCTCTGTTCTTATCCTGTTCCACTCAGTATTTCCTTCTTCTTTGTAAAGAAGAGCTGCCGCTGTAGTCATCATAAGTACATCCGGTGATAATCCGTACTTATATATCATTTTCATGGGCCCGATTATGCGTTCATCAGGACCCAGTTTTCGCTGCGGTTCGCGCGCATTTCTTGCAACCGTGTCCTTTATGGCCGTACTTGTGAATTTTTCTCTGGACAGGCGTGCAAATTCTTGCTGGTCCTTTTCTTCATACCCGAAAGCCTTACACATCACAGCATTCGTCACTGCGTAATTCTGATCTAACAATTCAAGTATCTGTTTATCGGCTGCTGCCTCACTGTATACTTTATATCCCTTTATGAATCCAAGATAAGCTATCACACAGCTGGCCGCATTATAAGTGAATAACTTACGCGTGAGAAAATTTTCAAAATTCGCAACCGGCTTTATTGACGCGACGCCTGACTCCTGTCCGTCAAGGCGATCAGCATCACACTGCAGATAAGGATAGTTTTCAGAATTGATGTCCAGGCCATTCTCCTTATCCTCTATTGTTGTACAAAATACTGTTGCCTCCGTCACTTTGACATTCTCATATCCTATTGCTTCATAAAGAGTTTTGGCTGGTTCCACTGCATTTTCACACACAATAACAACAATCCGTCTGTCCCTCGGAAGCTTCTCCTTCAGTTTCTTGCCTACATCCGTGAGATTCAGTCCTCCTACTGATACGAAGATAACATCACAATCATCAAAACATATATTATCCCAGGAATATGCCCTATAGTTCTCAATCTTCTGCGACGGTCTGACATTTCCAAAGAAATGAACAGAATACCCCGTGCCTTCATCCGCACATATATTCAGTTCTGAGACAAGTTTCTCGTTGGTATCCACAAAACATATCTTCATTCCGGCTTCAGCAAGAAGCCTGGCCACAAACCCTCTCCCGGTTTTCCCTGCACCGATTACAGCAACGCTATTATTCTTCTTGCACACGATGTTATTCACTTATGTAGCCTTCCTTCTTCAGCATATGTTCTTTCTCTCTGATAAGTCCTGCGAGGTCCCCCCTGGGATCAAGTTTACAGACATTCTCCAAAATATAATCTGTCCCTTTTTCTTCACGCATTAAGCGAAGTTGCGACAATGAAGGGTCGTTTTTATTGTCGCTTTCATAGTGAATTGCAGCTGCTATGGCCGTTGCCAGGCCTTCTGGCCTGATTCCATATGATTCGACCATTCGCGCAGAGCCTACAAGCCTGTCATCCGGTCCCAGTTTGCGTATTGGATCTCTTGCATTTCTCTCAATAGTATCTACTATTACATGGTTCTTCAATTTTGCATATGATCCGCGAGTGAACTCATACTGGTTCTTTGGATCAAAACCATACTTGATGCAGAGAGCCTGTGATGTTTCAGAGTAAACTTTTTCAAGAACACTCTCTATCTTTGGATCATCAGCCGCATCGGCCAGAACGCTGTATCCTGACAATGCACCTATAAATGATGTAGTGCCATTCGCTGCATTATACGTATAGAACTTGCGCTCCAGAAATCCTCCGAATTCGTCTATAAGATGTAGTCCTTTTATATCAGGAAGCTCCCCATTAAGTCGTGCCGCATCAACATGAAGGTACCAATAATCCTGAACATTAACCCACAATGGATCGATTGCTTTTTGTTCCTGGGTAGAATCAATGCCACTTCTGAGTATTACTGCCTCAGTAATTCCTACTTTACTGTGAAAATAACCTGCAGCCTGTTTGGATATCTGTTTTTCTATGCCTTCTTGTAAAATGTCAGCAGGTTTTTTCCAGTTCTCACATGTTATAAAATTAATACTGTTATCAGGCAATAGCACCGCCTTTTTCTCAATTCCTTTTGTATAAAATGGCACCAGCTCGCTGAGGTTCTTACCACCCACAGCGTTGAATACCGCATCCGCTCCGGCAATAGCATCAGTGATCTTATCGCATTCTTCATATTTCAGGCACTTTACATTCTTAACAATGCAGTTTTTCTCCGGTGTTCCTAAAATATTGACTGTATATTCCTTCCGCTCATTAATAAGATTCGCCAGGATATCGGACTTTTCAACAAATACAAAATCAATATTACTAAGATATAGAAGATGCCCGATAAAACCGCGCGCTATTTTACCTGCTCCGAAAATCACACAACTCATATATTCTCCTTTTCGTGAAATACCGGTCTTAATACCGGATACAATTTCTTATATATCGAAAATCTGTATAGAAGTTTTGACCGATAATTCTTGTCCATTGTTGGTATATATTCATCCTCTGTGACACAAAAACGTTCTATCGCCCCATCAACTTTACTACCATTGCAACCACACCAGGCAATCATCGCAGCTCCGAGTGCCGATGTCTCTTTTTCCTTCAGCGATCTTAATCTGCACCCGAATAAATCAGCCTTAAGTTGGTTCAGCCCCCTGTTCACGGATGCTCCTCCTCCGGTCACTATGTATTTCGGTTCAGATGTCATTTCCATTGTTTTAAAGATGTGATATATGCTGAATGCAACACCCTCATAGACCGAGCGTGACATATCAGCCTTCGTTGTGCCCGGCTTTATTCCAAAAAACACTCCCATTGCGTCAGGATCGAATATTGGGGCTCTCTCCCCGCCAATATATGGAAGAAATATTGGAGTACTGTCCGATAACTGGCAACAATCGTCAAATTCTGTTTGTTCGAATACTCTTCTTCCGAAATCAATTGAAGTCCCGCTTGAAGCCGTTACTCCATAGTGTACATAACCATTTAGATATGGTCCCGCAATCAGTTTTGAATCACTTACAGGTGTATCACTGATACATCCGAAATGCTCGCTTGTTCCTGTTATGTCAAAACAATCTCCGCCATGAAATATTCCCATTCCAAGTAACCCACAAAAGAAATCATTCATACCGCAGAACAACTTAGTACCAATTGGCAGTCCGGTTTCCAAAGCAACTTCAGGTTTAATGATTCCGCAGATTGTAGGAACTCCATTTTTATCTTGTATTGGACGCATGGGTGGTAATAAAGGCGGATTTATCTCCTTTACAAAAAAGTCATTGTAAGAATCCGTTTCCGTGTCTGATAATCCTCTCCACGACCATTCATCTGTGACTCTTTCACCCGTGAGTTTCTCGCAGATATAGTCCTTAAGTTGGCACACTGCTACAGCTTTCGGATATTTCTTTCTAATATACAAAAGCCGCGGTATTGGGTATGAAACAAGATCCGGATGATCCATCCTGATGTTATCAATGAACTGTTCTTTTGAATACTTACGTCTGACGGTTTCCAGTTCTTCCGTACCTGCCGCATCTGACCACAAAAGGACTTCCTGCCTTCCATCAGCAGTATCAATGATATATGTCCCAACCTGGGAAGAAAGTGCAATAGCTTCAATATTCTCCAGAGACCCCATTTTGCGGAGAGCTATAAGAAGAGCATTCCACCATCCAACAGGACTTATCTCTTTATACTTTTCCCTTTCCAGTTGTAATACCCTGTCATTACTGATGCGAATGATCTTTACAGAGGAACTTCCCATATCGATTCCCAAATATTCATTCTTATCTGAATCCGGTTTTGTCATTTCCTGTCCTCCGGTTCAATGTTCAACTCTTACAAACACAGCCTTAACAAAACCTTCCGGTCTCTTTCTGGCCATTTCAATAGCACTTTCAAAATCTTCCAAAGGCAGCCTTCTCGAAATCATGGGATTAAGATCAATCAGGCCATCTTCCATGAGAGAAATCGCCTTTTTATGCATGTTCCAGTTATTGCCGGCACCAATAACCCGTAAATTCTTAATATGAATGTCATCCATTCTGATGTTCATCATCTTGCCACGACCATATCCAGCCAAAACTACAGTTCCGCCTTTTGTGCAAATTCTAAGGCAACTCTGAATACACGATTCGATTCCTGTGGCATCCACAATCACGTCTGTTCCATCTGGATGTATCTTTGCGATTTCCGCTTCCAAATCCTTGTTTTCTGTGGCAATAGTAGCATATGCTCCCATTTGTTTTGCAATGCCCAGTCTCCCCTCAGAACGCGCACAGACTGTGATTCGTCGCATGCCCATTGCCTTGCCGACCGCCAACATGCAAAGTCCTATTGAGCCTGACCCCATAATCATCATCGTGTTCCCGAATTTGGCATCTGCCTTCTGCATAGCGCCGAGAGCCACACCAAGTGGCTCACACAATGCAGCCTCTTCAAATGGAATATCATCTGGTTTTTCAGCAAGTCCATAGCATGGTACTATTACATATTCGGCATATGCTCCGTTTCTTTTGAATCCAATCTCCTCAAAATTCTTACAGTATCTCCAATTACCACTCCTGCATGCATCACACTTAAGACACACTACATCATTACTCCCTATGACTGCCTTACCAATCCAAGATGCATCTTCATCACTTCCCACAGCATCAACTATTCCGCTCCATTCATGCCCCGGTATCAGTGGATAATTTGCCGGAATCCTGCCGTCTATGATTTCAAGATCCGTGGCACAGACTGCGCAGGCTTCAACCTTAACCCTGGCGAATCCTTCCTCTGGTTCCGGTATAGGTGCTTCCACCATATGAATAATTCCCGGTGCCTCTATTCGTACTGCTTTCATGTATTATTGCCTCCTCTAAAACTTCATTACGCTCTTGTAATCAATGCCAGTATCATGCATTTCTGATTAGTATCATATACGAATTATTCAGTAGTTCTCAATACTTCTGGTACAAGACGAAAAAAAGTTTCATGATTCCTT
>JAQWCI010000113.1 GCA_028706005.1 Lachnospiraceae bacterium | reverse complement strand
ATCTTTGCCGTATCAACAGTCGTGTTGGCGATCTCTCTTGCAATATCCTGTTCTTCATCCGTCAGGAACACGTAAGCATCCCCACGGCGGTCGATGTAATTCTGGCTCTTCAGTCTATCGAGAGACTTCTGCACTTTGTCACGAAGCTCAATCTTATCCGTGCGGATATCGTCTGCCATCAGGATGACGATGTTGTCCAGATTTGACTTCACATCATCTACATAACGGATCAGGTAAAGGAGCTTCAATACATTCACGTCATACGCTTCGATACCGTCACCATTGTCCGCAGCCTTCTGGCAGCGCTCGATAACACGGCGGATAGAGCCATCAAGGAAAGTATGAACGCTATCATAAAACGGATAAAGAGGAGCAATAGCATGCTCATCCTTTTCCTGAATTGACTTCGTTACGATCTGGAAGCCATCCAGCATAGAACGCTCGGCACCGGAATAATGCTTTCCTGCAGCGCCATGTTTACGAATCTCCGAAAAAATCTTCTGAATCAGAATAAACTGATACGGAACAAACGGATAGTTAACAACAAATTCCTGCTCTCCGCTATATCCCTTGATATCAAGGATAGAATCCGTAAACGTGAAAAGGTTCTTCAGCACATAATCGTTTCTCTGATATACATCAGTAAGTACTGTCTCTGCTTCTTTCGTTTTCTTGAGAAGTCTCTTCTGTATAACCTCATCAACAGCAGAAGAAGACAGGGAGAGTCTTGTCTTGAAACGAGCCTGAATACGCGAAAACTCGTCCATGCGGACTTTGATGATCTCGTCAATAGCTTCCTGTCCTGTGCAAACGATCCATACCTTACCCTCACATTCGCTGCCGACCTTCTCCACGATGGACTGAAGGTTCAGAAGGAGATTGGTATCTGTTCCGATATACTGGCCGACCTCATCGACCATGAATAGGAGCCTATAATTGTCAGGCTTGCTGTCTACATACTCTTTTATTTCAGAAACAAGCTGGGCAATACTGATCTCGGCTGTTTCTGTACCGTTGAACCAGTTATGGGCAGCAGTCTCGCTCATGCCGAGCACTTCCACCAGAGTATCTACAATATCGTCCTCAAAGAAACCGAAGGAATTACGGGTCTCGATCCACGGCGCACCGTTTTTCTCCTCAAATACACGGCGGAACTCCTCTGTTTTTCCCTTTTTCTCAATGAACTGTTCCAATTTTGCCACCTTCAAATCTTCACCGAGGAAGCCAAGATGGTTATAGAACATCTTTGCGAAGACCTTCAGCACGGCAGTATTGTCCTTATTGCTGAAGCCTTCGATATCAATATTAAACAAGATGGTCTCTGTCTCGCCCTTAGTGGCGCGGTCGATCATCATAAAGGTACCGGGATCATCGGCAAATTTCTTTCTGAAACGCTCGACGGTACTGATACCGTTGATAGTCCTGTTTTCAAGGATGTATGAGAGCATCTTCAAGAAGTGAGATTTACCACTTCCAAAGAAGCCGGAAATCCAGACGCCGATATCGTCGGTCGGATTGTTGAAAGCCTCATCGTAATAATCGAAGAAGGAAATAAAATGCTTCTTCAGCTCTCTTGTAATGACGTACTCGGAAAGCTCCCTCTCCGTGGTATCGTCTACCTGATCTACTTTAATAACACCGTTGATTTTACGGTTGATGTCATCCTCAAACATATTTTGAATCTTCATTATCCGGCTCCTCCTATATCACATTGAATGCCCTGTAGTACGGATTGGCGGGCAGTCTGTCAAACAGCTTCACGTGTCTCCCGTCAAAGGTTCCGGGATACATTACAAGTATCGGCACTCTTCCAACCCTCGGCTGCAGAGCTTCCAGCACCATATGTATTCTCATAAAAGGAAATACATCGCCGATTCCGGTTAGGATGATGACATCACCTTTTTCCGGTTCCCGGTCGCATATCTTGTCTACATATGCCTGCACACTCACGGCTTTTTCTATCTGCTTCTGCAGATTCTCCTTGCCTTTCTTGGCTTCCATATCAGCCATGCGGGGAAGGATTCTCTTATCCTCGCAGACCGAAAGGAATATCTCATAAAGGTTCTTCTCTATCAGATGGCAGGGCAGGCTCTGGTCGGCCATGATCTGGCCTGTAAAGTGTCTTACACTCATCTCGTCTTTTGCCTCATAACAGAACATACGGATATTCACTTCGTTGGAAAGGCCGTTACCTTCAAGGAAATCCGGGTCTTTCAGAAGTTCGCGCACCCTGTCAAGACGTTCATCTATATTGCTCATTCATAATCCTCCCTCATGATAGACAGTTAAAAGCAGGGAGTGCTTCTGTCCTGTTCTCGTTCTTTATCGCATTCTCCAGCACCGGGCTTATAAGCACCGGATTCAGGTGGTCTGCGCGGATACTGTCAATGTACTCATTTTCCACGAGCACCCTTGTCAGCACCTGCTTCAGTTTCTGCACCGTCGAATCACTCCACGAGGCGACTGTATCGTCCTGCTCCTGCAGCCGCATGAAGAATGTGTTCATATCAATCTTACCAAAAGAGGTATCCAGTTTTTGGTACTTGGAGCCGATGACCGTGATCATGAAATCCCAGACCAGCCTGTACTGCTTCATCATGGCATAGAGGCAGATCTGCTTGGATACCGCAGAGGGCTGATTCACGATAGCCGCAGTCAACTCATCGTCTCCAAGAGCATCCAGCCGTTTCAGGCATGTCAGAGCCATCTGCCGGACGGACTTCTCTGTCGGATATTGAAATAGGTTATCTGATACGATCCTGTTTACTACTTCATCATTATTTAAACCTTCCTGTACGAGCTTTGCCGTCGTGCGCATCTCATAAAAAAGGAATTGTTCACGAGTAATGCTCCCGCTGCCGTTATATGGGCTGGCAGTACCTGCTGCCCCTTTTGCACCTTGTGCCATTATCAATCATCCTCCGAGACATTATTTCGTTTCTTCCGATTCTGCCAATTCATCAGGCAGTGTCTCCATAATGTCATTTATATTGCAATCAAGCGCCTCGCAGATGCGAAGCAATACATCTGTCGTGATGTTCTCGCCTTTGCCGAGCTTGGCAATAGACGCTGTGCTGATACCACTCTTTTCACGCAGATCCTTCTTATTCATTCCTTTGTCAATTAACATTTTCCATAAAGGGTTGTAGCTAATACGCATATCATTGCCTCCACGACTTCATATCAAGGTCAATCCTTCTTGGTCTCTGGCGCTTTCTTTTTCTTTGCCCAAGACCATCCAAACAACTCTCCACCGTCATCATATAATTCAATTACCGTAGTGTTGGTAACCGTTTTCTCTGTATATTCCGTGAACGCTTCCTTCTTATCAAAAGAGATAAAAATCTGCTTTTTACTTTGCAAGTACAGCTGCATGATCTTATCAATCGGCAGGTCAGCTATGTTTTTGAATATCAGTGAATCATGCATCATGTACGGGAGATCCGTATTATTCAGGATACTGAGATCATAAATAATCAGATTTTTGTAATTCTCGCCGGTTCCGGTATTCCACTTGCAGCCAAACTTATATGATGGTTTTCCTGTCCTTGTTTCTCCAAAATGGATCTCTGGAGCATATCTTTCCGCATCATATATAAAGTCGTTCAGACGGATCATGTTCTGATTGATCATAGTCTCAACTTTCGAGAGCTGATCCTCGCGGGCATTTTCCATCTGCTCCTTGGCTGCCTTTGTCTCAGCAGCAAGAGCCTTTGTGTCATTGTATCCTTCGTTTTGCTTCTTAAGGAAGCTGATCCTACCACGGAACTCCACTGTCTTATCAAGGAATTTCTTAGACACATGCGTCGGTATTCCGAGTTTTCTCTGTTCATCCTCAAGCTTTGTAACTTCCTCGGTCGCCGCCGCTATGAGTATTTCCAGCCTGCTCACCTCGTCTGTCATCTCGCCGGTGAGAATAGTCTGTATCTTCTTATGAAAGTTCTCTATTGTTTCCAGCTTCTCTATATCAACTTCCGGGAAATATTCCTGGAGTTCAACAATATCATCTGATGTGGGAGTGAGTCCTCCTTCGAGGTTTGCCTTCACAGTATTTAACTGAGATACCAGTCTTGTACGCTTTCGCTTAAGTACTGTGATCTGTCCCTTGATTTCAGATGCCTTGTCAAGATTTGCCGTGTCCTGTGCAGCGATTTTACTGTCTTCCCGATCAGTAAGCTCGGAAAGTTCCTGCGTCAAGCGTTCGATTTCTTTCTCGTTTTCCTTGACCTGCTTCTTGGTCTTTGCAATAGTTACAATCTCACCGATATCCGTTGCTTGCTTCCGGACAGTCTTCCTTTTATTCTTGTCTTTGTAATATTCCTCATATTCCTTAACGAGGCTGTATACGCCAAAGAGCTGTTCAAGTGCCATTATGGCAAGCTCTACCGTTTCTTCTCCGTATTTGAGAGGCTTTCTTTCATCGGCATTATCCCTGCCGTAAATTCTTGAATATCTTCCCACAAGGCTTCGCCAGCTGTTTTCTGCTGTCTGGATCTGATATGCCTCCCGCAGATGTTTGCGAAAGTCATCCACTGGCATCGTTTCTCCCACCGGCTGATAATTATCATCACATACGATGACAACACTGGCATTGAGCGTATCTCTCGTATACCACTCAATTTGATTTCCGAATTTGAAAGCAAACTTGATCGTATGGTTACCTACGAAACTCACAACATTATTGATTTCTGTATTCAGGTAATCATCTCCGCCGAAGCAGAAATCAAGTGCCAGCAAAAATGTTGACTTTCCTATGGAATTTTCAGCTTTTTTGTCTCCGAGAACAGTATTCAGTCCTTCGTGGAACTCAATACGGCCTCTGGGTACAAGCTTTCCATTTATCATTCTTGCGAACTTATCGCATTCAATCTCATATAACATAGTGCAGCACTCCCTCTTCCTCATCGTATTCTATTTTGTGCAGTGCATAGAGGCAGTCCAGCACATCTACATACTCATTTACACCGTCAAGGCTGCGGCTTACTTTCTGATAAAGTTCACGCACACCCAACGGCTGCTTTTTCAGTTCTTTTAATACCACCGGCAGTTTCGACAGTATGCTTTCACTGTATGAAAACAGTTTGTTAGGAAATAACATCAAACACCTCACACTTCTGTACAAAGTACGCAATTACAATTTCACAAGCGTGAGCGTCCTCGTTCGTTGCATCCTGCAGCCACTTTATCATTGCCTCATAAATCTGACGCTGAGAATAACCTTTTTCGTTCAAGTTTAGATAATTCAATCTCACCTGATGGCAGAATGGCTCAAAGCGCTGTTTTCCTTCACGGTTTAATTCCTGCAGAGTCTCGTGAACATCCGGATAATACAGATTTACCCAAACCTTTACCTGTGCAAGCAGATCCGGAGAGTCAGGGCTTATCTTCTGTTTCAACTGTGCCGGTTCATAATTCAGATCAACACCTTTTGGATAAGGTAGAGCTGGAATCTTTGTCAGCACCCGTCTGACGTCTTCGACAACCTTCTGCTGCGAAACGATTTCTTGCCTGTCAGCTATATCAATGAAAAGCTTCTTTATCTCCTGCATTCTGCGAATCTTGGCAGGATCCGCTGCAAGTTTATATTTCTTGGCGCAGTCCGGACACATAGCTATCAAGTTGTCCTCGCCGGTAACAGGCTTTGAGTAATCAATCACTACTACTTCATAATTCGGAGCTATTTGTCCGCCTACTCGCATAAACAAAGAATTCGTACAACCGTCATTCGGGCAGATACTCTGTTCTTCTGCCACAAGCGACACATCATACTTTTCTGTATAGTAATCTATATCATTGGCCTTGTCTGCTTTCTTCGCAGGCAAGGCTTTTTTTCTTTTTGGTGCAGCTGCATTTTCTATAATCGTCTGAAAACGCTCTGCCAGTACAATCTCATAGGTCGATTCATCTATATCCGGACATGTGGCTCGGAATGCATCGCATAACCCCATAACAGAATCATCGGCATCAAGCTTCAGATATTCCGCGAATGATCCTATATCAAGAGCTCCGGATATCTTCTTTGCTGTCGTCGTAATGTCATGCTCATGATAAATGTAGCCCTTCAGTGTTCTTGGCTCCATGTCGTGAACATAAGCATCTGTTCCCTCTATACTGCCTTTGTAAATATGTGCAAACAAATCTCTTGTGAATTCAATCAGGTCTTTATCACGCTGATAGAAGACAGAAAGCGCCTGCGCAAACTCGGAAAATTCTGTTTTATCCAAGACAAGCACCTCCTTCTTTTTTTGCAAGTGTGTACAACCATGTCCAGACGCGTCCAGTGTTGCTCGGGATTTTAGGGCTTTCTGAATATACTTAAAGCCATAGGGGAGCAACGGTTCACGAGTATAGATAAACCAATATTTTATATTGTATCCGATTTTCGTCCGAATGTCAATTAAATTTATGCGAACGCAAATTTTTAGCAAGCGGATTAAAAGCAAAAGTTTAAATGCATTTTTAGAAGCAAAAGTTCCCTTACATACGCCCTGAGCAAGGCATAAAAGGCTCACCGCTATGGACGCTCACCCGGCATGCAGAGTGGCTCGAACGAACATAGCGGTCACAATTGAATAAACCAACCCACGAGCGTGGTTGGCCATCGAAACGGATCTATTTCCCGTTCCGAAAGGTCAACTGCGCTCTTTTTCAGTGAAACCTCCGGTTCGGGAAACAACTCGAAACTTGGAGGTTTCAATATGAAAAGCAATGAAAACAAAAGCAAATCAAAGACTTATTTCATCTACATCCGCAGCACCGGCGAGAAGGTTCCCGTCTCAAAAGAACAGCACGACGCTTTCTATAAGGAAGCCGACCGCATCCGTCACAAGGAACAGGATCACGGCAGATGCATGTGTCCTTACCGTTATGTATGGAAATGCGACGGTGACTGCATCGGCTGCGAATACCACGCAGCGGGCGACACTCTTTCTCTAGATGTTCCAAACACAGATGGGAACGGGAGTATGTACGACTACCTGCCGGACAACAAAAGACCGATGCAGGAGGTCATCGCCGACCGTATGCTTCTTGAGGCGCTCTTTATCCGCCTGCGTCAGCTTGACCCTGAAGCCGATACTATCATTCAGCTTTGGAAGGAACACCCGGAGGGCATCTCCGACCGTGCTATTGCAAGAGAACTCGGTCGCCCACAGAAAACCTTCGCGGATCAGATGAAAAAATACCGCACTGACCTTCGCAGGATCACCGGTGACAAGTAACATCCAGGCCACGAACCACACCCTTTCCGGCCACTGTTCTGCTTTGGGATGGTGGTCGGGATTTTTTTATTTTTTCTCCGCTCAAATTGCCTGCTCATCTCCAGTGGAACTTGAAGGACACGGAAAGCTCCTTCAGAAAGCGAGGTGAACAGATGATGTACCGAACATATGCAGACGCTGGTGGAAACATCAACGAAGAAATCAAACTTCTCAATTCCATCAGCTATGTATCCACAAGACTGGCAAGAAATCTTTCAATACTTGCCGAGCAAAGACAATCCGAGAAAGGAGAAAGAACCTATGAGCAAAATAGCAGATATGAAACAGACAATCGAAGAGCTCCGCAGTGCTGCTGCCGCTATTAACGACGCAGCCGACTGGCTTTACCAGCAGTTCTCCAGTACAGACAATTCTGATAAGCAGCAAACTTCTAAATCTACTGCTACAAAAGAAGAATCCAAGCCGGAATTAAAGCTGGAGGACGTAAGATCCGTTCTCGCCGGGAAATCCCGCGCCGGACACACTGCTGAGGTGCGTGACCTGCTCCAGAAATACGGAGCGACAAAGCTCTCCGCTATCGACCC
>JAQWCI010000112.1 GCA_028706005.1 Lachnospiraceae bacterium | reverse complement strand
AAGTGCACATGAAATGTGACAAAGAGGCTTATCCCTCTTGATAAAAAAAGGATCGGTCCTCACAGCCTGTCAAGGATGCGGAGCACCGCAGAGCGGCTGTGTCCTTGACAGGCTGTGGGGGAACCGATCAAGGGCGTTCACAAGAGGGATAAGCCCTTATAGAAGCCGCTGCCAATAAGCAGCGGAAGAGATTGACAAAGTAACAAAGCAGACATGAACCAGCTTTACCCGTGCACTTCAGTGAGGCCCCGTTTCCACAGGTGATCCGGCTGCTGAATTGCGGCTTGAAAGTAGTGATTTACCATCGCTTTTCAGTGGCACCTCGTTTTCGATGGTAATTCGGCGGTAAAAAAGCGGCCTCAGAGCTTGATTTTACCAGTGTATTTCGACAATACCTTGTTCCCGCGGGTAATTCAGATGCTGAGGGGCGACTTTAGGGTCTGATTTTACCAGTGTATTTCAGCAATGCCTCACTTTCGCAGGTAATTTAGCCATGTGACTCAGTTAGTGACCGCCAGAGCAGATGTAGATTTACCAAGTGACATGAACCAGAAAGGCTCTTGTTTCAAAGGACAAAGCGCGTTATATTGAGTTAACAGATCAAAGCATGATACTTTATCATCGCGTCGCTGCCACTCTTTAGCATCGTTTATCCGAATGTAAATTTACGCCGTCATCAGTGCTTTTGAAGTGGACACTAAATGCAGTAAAAGCTATCATGAATCTACATGACTCTGTACCACAAGAGCATATCAGGTCAGTGAAGGTCATGCGGGTGGCACGGCTCATGCGTACGCAGATCAGGGAAAAGTAAATCAAAGGAAAACAATCAAATGTCCAGGCTTATTACCAGAAAATCCAGAAGTGGTTTTTATCATGATCTCTTTGTTCTTGTACTTCCAATAGTCATTCAGAACCTTATTTCTTCATGTGTCAGCCTTGCCGATGTCGTAATGCTCGGACAGGTCAATCAGACTGCACTTTCAGCGTCATCACTTGCGGGGCAGGTACAGTTCCTGCTGAACATACTATATTTTGGCTTGAATTCTGCGCTCGTGATCCTGGCTTCACAGTACTGGGGCAAGGGCGACCGCAAAACTATTTCAAAGATCCTTGGTATAGGCCTCGTTATCTCCATGATCGCATCGACACTTGCTGCTGTTCTTGCAATGGCGTGCCCGGAAGCTGTCATGCACATATGGACAAATGATCCGGAGCTCATAAAATCAGGCGCTGAATACCTGCGCTTTGTGTCGATCTCTTATCTGTGTATGGGCATTTCACAGATGTATCTGTCAATAATGAAGAGCTGCGAACGTGTAAAGCTTTCGACGGCGGTTTCCACAGTGGCACTGGTCTCAAATGTGATACTCAACGCGATCCTGATATTTGGCCTCTTCGGAGCGCCGAAAATGGGGCTGGCAGGTGCAGCTATAGCTACTTCGATTGCCAGAGCGATAGAACTTGCGATCTGCATAATTCATTTTCTACATCAGACTCTCATTCCAAAGAGCATCAGAAATATGTTCACAATACCGGGAACACTGCTCTCTGACTTTGCACATTATTCTCTTCCAGCGCTCGTAAACGATGCAATGTGGGGACTCGCCTTTAATATGAATTCTATTATTATGGGCCATCTGGGCTCCGACATAGTCGCCGCAAATTCTGTCGTCACGACTGTCAGGGATCTGTGTACAACACTTGGATTCAGCATTTCTGCGGCGTCCTCGATACTTGTTGGCAAGGAACTTGGCGAGAACAAAATGGTCGAGGCAAGGAAGGACTCATCGTCAATTATGTTCGTGGCATTCTTGTCGAGTGTAGCAGCAGGACTGGTAATATTTGTTTTGACACCTGTAATACCTGGACTGGTGGCAATATCGGATACAGCGGCTGGTTATCTTAAAGTGATGTTGTATATCAATGTTTTCTATCAGGGCGGACAGATAATCAACACTGTAATGATAGCATCACTTTTCAGGGCAGGAGGACAATCGAAATACGGGATGATACTCGACGTGATCTGCATGTGGTGCTGGGCTGTGCCGGCGGGACTTATAAGTGCTTTTGTGCTGAAGTTGCCACCTCTTGCAGTATATCTTATAATGTGCACAGATGAATTCGTAAAGCTGCCGTTCGCATTGCACCATTACAAGAGCGGGACCTGGCTTAAGAATCTGACAAGAAGTTATTAGCTTTAAGTAAAGTGATTTTTGCATCAAATTGTCTTTGCCCCGTCCATTTTTGAAAGTGTGTCGTATATATATGTGAAAACAAAGTGACGCATTCATAAATATAGCGAGGATGCTTCGGAAATGCGGGGATTAATATATGGATCTGGAAAATAAAATCATAAAAACATTTGATTATCAGCGGTTTTCGCCGAATAAACACCTGGCAGGACTGATAGCGGAGACAAACCAAAGATACGGTCTGTCAGGCGCGGATCTTGAGATAAATGATGATGACATGCTGGAGGTTTCAGCCGCGGGAGATCAGAATTTACTTAAGTTCAAGCTGAAAAAAGGAAAAACTGAATGAGTCCTGTTCAGTATATAAATGCATAATTTCAGATTTGGGGCTGTGTCCTTACTGCAATAGTAATGACTTGTTGTGCAGTAGGGGGAAATCGCCACAGCCGTGAATACGAAATATACAAACGGATGCTTATATACAATATGGGTGCAATGCTTTTCGATGTATTCGCCCTGTTGTTCCGTGGACACTTGGGTATTCTGCCATCAGTCGGGGTCAGAATATCCAATTTTGTTGCTTTTTCGTGCAATTATCTTATTCTTGCAGCATTTCTGAAATATCTCACAAATTTTATCGTTACAAAACAACGCATTCATGATCCGTCAGCTAATGAACATAAGGTCGCCAGACTTCCGCTTACGCTCGCAAGGATGGTGATCGAGTTTGCACTCGCAATACTTGTCATCAATCTTTTCTACCCGATCATTTATTTTATAGACAGTAATAACATATATCACCGTGAACCGTATTTCTGGCTTTCACTTGTTCCCGGAGCGACAGGGATCATAGTTGCGTCCCTTATGCTCATGTTATACAGAAAGTGTTTTGAAAGACAGGAGCTGATAGCTTTCTGGACATATATTATATTTCCCCTTGTAGCACTGATCTTTCAGAACTTTATCTATGGAATTTCACTTCTTAATCTGGCCAGTACAACATCGCTTGTCCTCGTGTTTGTGTTTGTGCAGGCGCAGCAGGGACGACGGCTTGCTGTGCAGGAAAAGGAGCTGACGCAGAGCAGAATATCAATAATGCTGAGTCAGATACAACCACATTTCCTGTACAATTCGCTGAATACGATAAGGTATCTTTGTGTTAAGGATCCTGAAGAGGCACAGCGTGCCATAGATAATTTTTCGTCATATCTGCGTTGTAACCTTGATTCGTTAAAACGCACCACACCTGTACCTTTTGACACGGAACTCGAGCATGTCAGGAATTACCTTGCACTGGAAAAGATGCGTTTCGATGATGAACTCACCATAGTGTACGACATAAGAACGACTGCGTTCATGATACCGGCACTCACAGTGCAGCCACTTGTTGAAAACGCTGTGAAGTACGGGGTCGGCAAAAAAGCAGGGGGCGGGACCGTGGTAATAGCTACTGCGGAGAAAAAGCATGATGCTGCGCTGAGCCGCGACCAATTATCTTATCATGCCAGCCAGTCACAGAGTGAGACCAGAAGCGCTTATGTAATAACAGTGACTGATGATGGCAATGGCTATGATCCTGAAGTGAGACAGGAAGATGGGAGAACGCATATAGGAATTGACAATGTCAGAGCAAGGCTTAAAGCGATGTGCAATGCAGATCTTACTATTGTGAGCGTGCCTGGCAAGGGTACTGTGGCTACAATTACTGTGCCTGCACAAAAATAATGCCAGAACTTCTGATTTTCTCAGGGATTTGTTGGAGTTTTGTTGGAGTCGATGTACTAGTATAGCAACGTAGACCAACAAACGAGAGGGCTTGCCATGAGTGATCAGATCAATATGTCAAAGGATACGCTGTATTCTGAATTTTATCCCAAAGTGCTTGGTTATATGCGCAGCAGGATAACGGATTATCATGATGCTGAGGATCTTGCTGAAGATGTGTTCGTTAAGATCTATAACAACTGGGATAGATTTGACGGAAAACTTGCATCTGTGTCCACCTGGATATATACGATAGCGAGGAATACTCTTACGGATCATTTCAGAACGCGCAAAACATATGCTGACATTGAATCCATAGTGGAACCCGTTTCTGGTGATGATGGACCTGATGATGTTACGGTCGACAATGAGACGGCAGAAGAACTGGCCTCAGCTCTGGAAAAACTTGATGAAAAAGAACGTGATCTTATCATCATGTGCTATTATCACGGAATGAAGCTTATAGATACTGCTGAAAAGATGCATGTAACATACTCCCAGGCAAAAAGGATCCGCAATAAAGCACTTCCTAAGATGAGACAGTATATACCGTGTGATTATTGTGCTGTTTCTGAGGAAGCCGTCAATTGACCTGCCATGACATGTGGAGAATGTGATATGAATATTTTACTTGTAGATTGCAATCTTGCTTCTCATGACTCACTTACGTATGTGGTTCAGACTGCATTCCCGGAGTCAAGTGTGAAAGACTTCACTGATCCTTTTCTGGCTCTCAAGTATGGAATCAATAATGATGTCGATATGCTGATAATGAGACCGCAAATGCGACTTGAAATATCGGATCAGATAGTCAGGAATCTGAGGTGTTATCATCAGGACATGCGCGTGATTTATGTTTCTGATACGCCATTAAGAAGATACGAGGATCACATAGAGCTTTCTGATGCTAAATAAAATCACCAGTGACTGTCAGCAAATTACTGGATGCCGACAAAAGCACGTTGATTTATTAGGAAATGGCTCTGACATAATGAAAATTCTTGCAGTGGATGACGAAAAATAGCACTTGAGGCTTTGGAAGATGCGCTGAGGAAGGCACTGACCGACAGTGAGATATTTGCATTCAGGACGAGCGCGGAAGCTCTGGAATGTGCAGGCAAAACAAGCTTTGACGTAGCATTCCTGGATATTGAGATGCGCGACATAAACGGACTGGAGCTGGCAAAGAGACTTAAGGATATCAAAAGTGATATTAATATTGTATTTGTGACAGGCTATTCCGAATATGCACTTGATGCGCTTAACCTGTATGTCAGTGGCTATATTCTGAAACCCGTGACACCGCAAAAGGTCACAGATGCTCTGGCTCATTTGAGAACACCGGTAACAAAAGGTCATGTCGATCAAAAGACAGGCACTGATGAGATGAAGCTAAGAGTCCAATGCTTTGGGAGTTTTGAAGTATTCTGCGGTGAAGAGCCGCTGCCATTTACCCGCCAGAGGTCAAAGGAGTTATTCGCCTGGCTTATTGACAGGCTCGGGGCACAGACTTCAATGGCTGAGATAGCAGCAGTACTTTGGGAGGATGGTCAGTACAATTTATCAAGAAATAATCAGATACACAGTTTTCTTCATGATCTGATAGCGACACTCGACAAAGTCGGAGTCGGGAACGTCATAATACGCCACAGAAATGCACTTGCTGTAAATGTATCCAGGATCGACTGCGATTTTTACAGGTGCCTTGGCGGGGATCCGGCAGCAATCAATTCGTATACAGGTGAGTATATGAGCCATTACCCGTGGGCAGAATTTACGGTTGGAAATCTTACAGGAATGTTTTCAGTACAAAACATTTGAAATTTGATATACTGTAGGTTAACTAGTATCTGCGCTGTATGCGCAAAAATATTGACTGTTGACAGCAGCGGTCATGAGAATGGGAGACAAAAAAGGTTATTGATAAGAAGAAGGATGACATAAAACTGACGGTCGCACTCACTGGCAGGCTCGACACTATAACTGCGCCGGAACTTGAGACGAGTCTCAAGGATGATATAGACGGCGTGACTGAACTGGATTTTGATTTTTCGAATCTTGAGTATATTTCTTCAGCCGGATTGAGAGTCCTGCTCTCTGCTCAGAAGATCATGAATAAACAGGGCAGTACGGTAGTGAAAAATGCGAATGACATGATAAAAGATGCCTTTGATGTCACAGGGTTCTCTGACATTCTTAAGGTAGAGTGACAGAGCAGGTCGGTTCTGAGCCTGCAAACATCAGCATGTCGTTTGCAGGCAGCATCGCAAAGGAGGGGTGCCATGAATGGCCAGAGTTATTACAAAAGAATAAAAGGTTTTACTCTTGCTGAACTCCTGATCGTGGTCGCGATCATAGGGGTTCTTGTTGCTGTGTCAATACCAATATTTGCATCGCAGAAGAAGAAAGCGGAAGAAGCGACTTGTGCGGCTAACAGGAGAAGCCTGATGGCAGCGGTCAGAGCTGCAGAAATAAGTGACAGTACTGCATCAGACAAGGAATGGGTTGCTGAAGCTGCGAAGAGTTTTGGATCCGGCGTGACGGCAGATGGTTATACAGTCAAAGGCTTATGTCCGAACGGTGGGACCTATACGGTTACTCTGTATGTCGATGACACGGCCAACATTGCCTGTGACAAGCATACGGCATCTAACAAAACATATTCAGATATACTTGGATCGAGTATCCTTTCCAAAGCAGGTGAAATATCAAGAACGATCAAGGTTGGCAATACAATAAGGCCGCAAACGCTGAATGAATATCTGAACAATGGGAAGTTCATCGATTCGGAGTCGCCTGAAACTGCGCAAGACACACAGACATCATGGACTTATATAATTTATCAGAAGATGAATCTTCGGACTGACCAGATGTGGATGATCAGGAAAGACGGAGAGGGATACGCCCTGTACATGACAACTGACGGCAAACCAACGTCAGTGACTGACAAGGATGGAAGCGTCAAAGTAACGAAATATGTGTATGATTCGAGTGGACAATTACTCACTGATAAGACCGAAATTACAACAGCTAAAGTTCAATATCATCAGGGTACGGATTACCTTGTTTTAAGACCGTAGCGTATTTGTAATGCTGTAGAAGTACAGTTTTTTATAGCGGTCCAGGCGGACGAACATGTCAGCCCGGACCGCTTTTTCTCATTTTGTCTCTATCAGTTTCTCATTGTAGTAGTCTGACCGGAGTCCCAGCTGGTAGTCGAACTGATCCTGGCCGAGTTGTTCGGTCAATGTCTGCGTGTCTGAGTAGGCGTCTGTACCGAGCCCCAGGCGGTCACCGTCTATAGTACAGCCCATGGCTGAAAGAGTCGTCGGGAACAGATCCAGCGTGCAGAACGAACGCTCGTTCTCCGGCTCTTCTTTGGAAGAATTAAGTATACTTACATAAGTTTTTCTCTGATAGCCTGTCGGCATATCGCTGTAATATGAAGAATCCATATATAGATGATCACCTGACAATACAATTACTGTGTCGTCATACCAGTCCTGTGTCTTGCACCAGTCAATAAATTCTGATACTCGTTTGGACGAGCAGCGGATGACGTTTGAGTACTGATCTGGCAGGTCTGTTACGCAGTCAGGGCAGACATAACCGTTAGAGAAATGGGTGTCTGTCGTAAGGAGCGTGAGATTGAACGGCTTGCCGGCATCGGCGTCATCAGAACTTGCCTGTTTGGCTGCCTCATCAGCGAGATATGTGACTTCATCTTTTGCGAACTCAAAGAGTTTTGCATCCTCGTAGCCCCACCACACATAGTAATCATCAGGAATAAGACCCTGATCCTGCGCCCGGTAATAATCGTCAATGTCATAATCGCCATGATCTTTGAAATATGTTTTGCGGTTCGCGAATTCAGCGTCTGAGCCGATATAGAGCACATTATGATAATTGTTATCCTCGAGGACATCACCGAGTGATGTGACTCCGGGCATCGCGAC
>JAQWCI010000111.1 GCA_028706005.1 Lachnospiraceae bacterium | reverse complement strand
CGAATTATAGTTTTAACTGTGAAACCCGAGGGACATTAACATTCGCGGGTAAAGAAGCGAGTCTGGCACGCCAGGACTTAAGTGTTCTTTTCAGTATGTCCTGAAATGATCTACTGAATGGCTTGAAGTAACGTTTTTTCTGTGAAACGCGTTGCAACGAGATTCACAGGTAAAGTCTGGGAAGTACAGAAAATACAGACATGAAACCGGTGTGAACGTGATATTCAGAGATGGTGGAACCAAATATGACAGTGTTCTTCCGCTGCCTGTCGGTGTATCAGATTATGTAAAGGCACAGAGAGATTATTACTATGTAGATAAAACTCTGCTGATCCGGGATATACTCGATGCAAAGCCGTTTGTTACGCTTTTTACAAGACCCAGGAGATTTGGCAAAACACTTAACATGGACATGCTGCGTGTTTTCTTCGAGAAGACAGAGGAAGACAGTAGCGTGTATTTCAGAGATAAAATGATATGGAAGTGTGGCGAATACTATAGAGGGTATCAGGGCAAGTATTCGGTAATATTTCTGACGTTCAAGGATGTGAAATATGACAATTGGGGAGACGCGCGGGATAAGATAGTGAGTTTACTTCAGGATGAATATGCACGCCACAGTGCGATACTTGATCATAATGTTCTGCATGAGTATGAGAAACAGTATTTTATGAGGATAGTTGAAGCAAAAGCTTCAGATATGGAACTGACTACAGCACTTGCAAGCCTGTCGGCCATGCTTAATGAAGCTTATGGCGTTGCTCCGGTAATAATAATCGACGAGTATGATACGCCGATAGAATCCGGTTATTCCAATAATTATTATGACAAGGTAATAGGGTTTATGAGACCGTTCTTTTCAGGGGCATTCAAGGATAATCCACACCTGTCATTCGGATTCATGACGGGGATACTGAGAATAGCACAGGAGAGTATTTTCAGCGGACTCAATAACCTGAAGGTCAATTCGGTACTGGATACGGATTATTCGGAGTATTTCGGTTTCACGACAGCAGAGGCAGAGGAACTGCTTCACTATTATGGTGATGAATCCAAGGCCGGAGAACTGATGGAATGGTATGACGGATATCTGTTTGGGGATCGGGAAGTGTTTAACCCGTGGTCGGTAATCAGCTATGTCGATAATAACTGTCTGCCAAGTGCTTACTGGGTTTCTACCGGCAGCAATGAAATACTTGATGAGATTCTCAAGAATGCGGATGACATGATAATGGATCGCATGAATTGTCTTCTGCAGGGCGAAAAAGTGATAGCTGCGATCGATGCAGGTGTTTCATATCCGATGCTGGAATCAGACCCTGCCTATGTATATAGTTTCTTGCTGGCCGCAGGCTATCTTAAGGCTGAGAGGAAAGGCATCAGCGGCACAGGCAATATCATGTGCGAGATCTCGCTCCCAAATAAGGAAATAAGAACAGTTTACAGAGTTGAAATTTTGGGACACCTGAAAAAGATCGGCATGATCACACAGTCATCAGCAAGTGCTATAGAAGAAGCTTTATATACATAAGATGCGGCAAAACTGGAAAGAGCGTTTTCGAATAAAAAAGTTGCCGTTGTCAGAGACTGACAGAGAATCGTGGAGGTGGGTATATGTTTGGCGTTGATTGGGACGGAGACGGGAAAGTCGATGGTTTTGATGATGCCACTACTATCGGTGTTTTTGAAGAGGAAGAAGAGCAGCGACATCAGAGCGGAGGCAGCGGAAACGGCGGTGGCAATAATGGCGGCGGATGTGGCACCTGTATGCTCTACATGACACTGATCCCGGCTGGCCTCGTGTACCTGATAGTCAGATTAATTGCAAAGTAATGTAATGGAGCGGGTGTAACGATAACTGGTGACAGGCTTATTTCTAAAGCTTGTCGTCTTCTTATTCCATAATTCCGCTGTCTATGAGGTCAGAGACGAGCATGTGTGCATCGCGGCGAAGCTTGTTCTTATCGATATCACCGGTGTTATTTATAATATTTGCTTTCCCGGAATTGGTATTCTCTTTCGCGGGTTTCCCTGATGATGGTCTTGTGTGAATAAAGCCCCAGAAACCAAGTGCAAGAAACGAATTGAGCTGATCTTTGTCATAACGACGCTTGGACTTTACAGCGCTGAGTTCAAAAGTATCAAGAGTCTCGAGAACAAATTGATAATAAAGGAATAACAACTCATTATTGGAAGAGAGGTTCCTGCTTGCAGCTGAATATTTGCCCATGAGATCCAGAATGGAATCTATCAGATTAAGGAATCTTGATTTGGTATTGTCAGGCTCTTTGCTTTCTGCCTGTCTTGCTTTATAGTCCATCATTACGTCATTCTTAAGATCGCTGAAGATGTCTTGCAGCAGATCATATTTGTCATCATAATGGGTATAGAAAGTAATCCGGCCGGTGTTTGCCAGGGTGCATATTTCGGTGACGCTTATATTATCAAAAGGCTTCTCGGAAACCAGTTCGATCAGAGCTGATTTCAGGGCCTTTTTTGTTTTGAGTATTCGCTTGTCTGTCATATACAAATCTCCGTTTCTGTATGGATATCATACGTTTTTCGCAGAACTGTTCTTGGCATATATGTTGAGTGAACATATATTAATAATAATACACCTGTATAAATAAAATAACAGAAGTAAGTTAACTATCCCGATAGCATGCACACATATATCTATCAGGCCCAAAGGTAACTTAGGAACAGGTGACTTGGTAGCAGGCAAAATTTACGGGCAGTCAAATTCGATAACAGGCCCGCTTATTCTCGGCGGGATCCTGAAACGCGCCGGACATGATGTCTCCGTATATGAGGAACTGAATGCGATATTCATGTGAATAAACTGCTTAAATCCGGTGCGGACGTTTTCTGCATATCATGTATGACATCTAATGCGCCGCGCGGCTATGAGCTGGCCGACATGATCCACGCCAAAACAAATGCCCGCGTTATCATGGGCGGAATGCATCCGACATGGATGCCGGATGAAGCGCTGCAGCATGCGGATCAGGTAATAACTGGCGAGGGTGAAAAGGTAATACTTGATGACGTGGAAGGCAGGATAACTGACAGACTTGTGAAAGGAATACCTCTCACCTGCCTTGATGAGGCACCGTTCCCTGATTATTCGATACTGAAGACTCCATGCGAAGCAGCGGATAAAGAGAGAGCAAAAGAAATATGCAGGCGGATGATAGCGGAAAAACTGACTTTCAAGGAGACTTTCTTCTTCGGAAGAACTGATCTTGCAGATGACGAGGAACTGCTACAACTCCTGCACGACGCACATCTCACACGTGTTTTGATAGGTATTGAGTCTCTTAATCAGCAGGCTCTAAATGATATACATAAAGGGCAGAACATTGATAATATCAGGCGCGCAGCGGCAGCATGTGAGAAATACAGGATCCGCATGATCGCTAGCATCGTGCTGGGACTTGATGCAGATAAAAAGGAAGATATGGATCGCAGCATAGAATTTGCCAGAGACATTCACGCTTATCAGCTGCAGCCGGCCATATTGACACCTTTCCCGGGAACGCCTGTATATGAACAGTTTGAGGAGGAAGGCAGAATGATCACACACGAATGGAGCAGGTTCGACATGATGAACGTGACATACATGCCTAAGAACATGTCACCATGGGAGCTGCAGGAAGAATTCTATCATGCTGCCAGAAGGTTCTATGATTATGATTCAGCTAAGATCATCGGGAAGCTTTTTGGAAAAGAGTACGAGAGGCGCCGCCGCAGGTTTGCGTTCGTGTCGAACCTCGGGGTCTGGGGCGCACATGTATCTTCGCATATCAACAACGGCAACTGCTATTACGAATTGAGACATTATAAACCGGGAGATCATGAAATGAAGACTGAGCAGACTGTAAATAAGAAAGCAGATAAGCGGTAGAAACGCCGCTCAAAACGCAGCAGTCGAAGCCGCGGAGAGGTCGCGTAATGAGGCCATCGTGCGTGCTGCTAATGATATATGCTCACGGAATGTTAACCGCATGGTCACAATATCATAAAATAGTTTTCACACTCTGAACACAGACTGCCTTTATCATATTAAATATCAGATGACAGCAAACACCTGATAGCAAAAATTGATAACTTCTTTTTCATACATGAGCTGCGAGTGACAACCCGCAGCTCCCTCCCAACAACAATCGCGATCCCTAGAAACGGTGGTCGCGTTTATATATTCTATAGGAACATTGCCATATACAGGGGCAATGTTATTTTTTTGCCGTCTTTTCCCACATTGCCGTCGATCAGTTTGTAACCGTATGGGATACTCTCTTTCTTCAGAAGATTATCCAGTGATCTTGACCGACTATGTCCGGCTTTTACTTCGACTGGAATAATGCCTTCCGGTCTTTCCAGTAAAAACTCAATTTCAAATGTAGCCTGTTCATTTTTTCTGTAATAAAGATCATGCCCGCTTTTGATAAGCATATCTGCTATCAGAGCTTCATACAGACCGCCTTTTGTATTTCCCGCCAGAACTTTGTCAGACGGGTCAAGGAGCGCGCCCTTGATCATATATTCATACATACTTACCAATAGTCCTATATCTGTTGGATAGAGTCTGAAATTGTTGGAGTCAAAATGACTTGAGAACGGAATTTCCAGTGATGTCAGATTGTAAGATGTCCTTGTGAGGTCAGCGTTGTTCAGCCAGTCCAGGCTTGATCCGAATTTTCTGGCATTCCCACCTTTTTCTATAAGTCCATATTGGAATTTATGGTTCTCCTTAGACAGTTGATCAGCCAGTGAAAAGTAACATTTTTCGGCCTTTATCTTGATGTCAGGCGAAGCATAATGTGCTATATCATAACGATAATCATTAAGTATCCTGCGCAATACTTTATCGGCTTCAATAAGACTGTTGTTTTCAAAATAAGCAGACACTGCCTCAGGCATGCCACCCACTACAAGGTATTGTCGCAGCAGATTCATCATGCGTTCGTTAATGGCATCAGGAACCTTACGGTATTCATTACAGCATTGTTCCAAAACACCAATGACATCATCATTTATACCAGCGGCATATAAAAACTCCCTGAATGAAAGCGGATGCATGTTGATGTACTCTACGGATCCAACCGGATATGAAATCGGACGTTTGAAATCTATTCCCAACATAGACCCGGTAGCTATAACCTTGAATCTATTGTCCTTAGCCCAGAATTTCAATGAGGTGACTGCTTCAGGACATTCCTGTATTTCATCAAGGATAATAAGCGTCTTTTCAGGTACAAACCTGGCAGAAGGGAGATAGACAGAGAAATTCATTATAAGGCTATTCGTATCGAGATTGCCGGTAAAGACACTTTTGAGTTCCGGCTGTTCCAGAAAATTCACAGAAACAACGGATTCAAATTTGCTTTTGCCCAATTGCTCCGACGAGAAAGTTTTTCCGACCTGTCTTGCTCCTCGGAGCATAAGACATTTCCCAGAATCTGATTCGGCCCATTTTATGAGTTCATCATCTACAGTTCTTTTCAACATAATTCTATGCCTTTCATCCTCGTTGTGTTTTACGCTGCTTAGTCATTGCTTTGATAAATGTGTCTATTTCACATTCTTCAGTATACAACAAAGCTTAATAATATGCACGCATGCATATTTTTAAGCTTAATAATATGCATGCGTGCATATTATTATATCATCTCACTTTTGACTCGGCGAATTCATTGTCAAATCTTCACCATGCAGTATCCGATTCCTACATGAGTCTGGATTATCTTACAGCCCAGCGATCCCTCGACTTTGGAGCGTAGAGATGCCATGTAGACGCGTAGAGATGCCATGTAGACGCGTAGAGATTGCGTGTCATCAGGGAGCGTGTTAGCGTGAAGTGATTTTGAGAATGTAGTTCATTGCATGATTCAGAGGTTTAAAGAGTGCAAGGCAGAGCGCAAAATTGGCGATGCAGTGCACGATATCGTAAGGGATGCCGGCAACCCACCAGGTGAATGCCATATTGATACCGCCGATAAAGAGGTATGGAATAGAACAGAATGCGCCAAAGAACAGACCGTAGAGACCGGAGAGGATAGAGAAGAACCAGACAGAAGTCTTCCTGCGATTAAGCCAGACAATAATTACAAGAGCAGGCCATATGTAAAGATACATGATGACCCAGGTCTGAAAACCGAAAAATGCGGTTTCAATCGCTGTAAAGGCAAGTGCCACAGCGATGGTCTTTAGACCGAAGTGAAGGGTGAAGATGATAAGTAGCAGGGCAACAAGCTCAACATTGGGCAGAAAATCGAGCGCATGTTTGCCTGCTTCAAGCAGAGCGGTCATCATGCCGAGTTCTGCAATATCAAGAATGGAAAAGCCGCCAAAGTTGCGGCAGCTCTTTCTTGAGGACACGCCTGCCAGACCAGACGGCCTGCCGTTTGCGACGGTCATGCTGGAATCATCTGCTCTGTATTCGTCGTTTCCAGGAATCTGATGTTTACTGCGCTTTTTCATAGACAAGTTCAAAATCATCTCCATCACTGACGGGCTGACTGTCTGCTCCATATTGGCCGTATTCGCCGTTGACCATGATGGACCAGTATGCCCCGTCATTGTCATAATCTGCGGTGATGCCGTTTACTGTTGAAATAAACAGACCGTATTCACTGTCACTTCCATCATAAGTAAAATTGCCTTCGGCCACAAGCTCGTCCATTATTCCACTAAGAGATTCAGCATCAGTCCTGCCGGAATAGGATGCCGTGGAGCCGGTATCATCAACGACCTCGAGTGTGTATGTTTTGCTGCCCTCGTCGGATTTTGGTCCAAATTTGCTGTAGACCAGTGCAAATAAAGCGATCATTGCGGCCATAAGCGCAATGCCTGACAGTACTCTTGTGCTTTTCTTCATGAATGTTTTCCTCCAGGATCTGTTAATCAACATGTCAGTTGATTATACAGCAATTCGAGCCGGAATGGAGTTACTACTTACAGGCACGCCAAGACAGTAACGCATAAGCGTTCATTACCAAAAAAATGCATTTAATTACAAATCGCTCTTTCAAATAACTGTCACTTTTAGAATATATATAAAAGGTTAAGGAAATGCTTTTTGACTGTTCATTACTGATTCCTTAAGGGCAGCAGCCCTCCGGAAAATCACTGCGCTGTATTGCTTATAATAAGCAAATGCGCTCCACGCATAACTTCCCCTATGGTGCAGTGATTTCCCGGAAGATTGCTACTGAAAGATCTGTTCAGATCGACAAGCTCAGAGCGCTTCACACACGAATACCTCCGGTTTGGCAGCAGCCCTCCGGGAGACCACTGCGCTGTAATTGCTTTAATAAGCATGTGTGCTCCTCGCACAACTTCCCCTATGGTACAGTGGTTTCCCGGAAGGCTGCTGTTGTTTGAAATTTGCTATTGCATTTTGTACTGATAACAGGTAGAATACCTGTAGAAAAGTAAATCCGATGTTTGACACTTTTTTGATGCTAAAAGCTCTGCAAACCGCTCAACCATGCGGTCTGCAGAGCTTTCTTTAGTTTTCATGAAGTTGGTACTAAGTCTTACATTTCAGCCAGGGAACAGCAGTATCCTGAATATTAGAGGTGGTCCCGGTAGAGACACATTTACTGATCCTGCCTTGGCTGCTTGATGCCTTATGTAAGGATTCGTGTCAAGGCTGCCTTCGGCACCGCTGAGCGGCTCAGGCCTTGACATGGATCCCAACATGAGGAAGGACTGTAATCAAGGCAGGATCAGTCATTGTGCAGATATATCTGCCAATGCTGACTAGCTCATATCTCTTTGCTATGCGCTACTTTTTGACGGATGATCCTTTCGACCGCCTGATTATTCCACGCATTTCTTTATCTCTTATGACCTCATAATCGGTTCTGAGACCGGCTGTTTCATGCAGTTCGTTCGTCAGTTTTGATGATGTATAAGAAGGCACATAATACTTATCT
>JAQWCI010000110.1 GCA_028706005.1 Lachnospiraceae bacterium | reverse complement strand
TATTTCCACCGTTATATCCATTTTTTTCACCATACCTGAACGTAATTTGCCTATGAGACAGCTCTTGTCGCATTGCGTTCTCCAGATAATCCGCGCATGTGGTTTTCCGGCTGTGATTCACAGCTTTGCAATTCCCAGCGCCAATGCGACACTCCCGACATTATAGCCACTGCATGCATATATACATGTTCCGTCAGGCCGCAGTAACATAAGAAGCGGCAATTTGTCAGGGTCGACATACAACTTCCTGGCAATCTCAGATTGTCGTGCAAATCCTTCTTCGATCAGCAGTGAAGCCTTCGGAACAGCTTCCATTGTTTCAACTAACGTTTTCTGTGTTTGCACTGCTTTGTTCTTTACAAGGAGCATCAGTCTGACATTATTATCTCTGATTTCTGTCTTTTCTTCCATGAGCTCATTCATGACATGCTCTGATGGTTCACTGCCGGGCTCAAGGAATACAGCCAGCGTAACGCCTGAAAGCTCATCAATGAAATCCGTGTTCCGGCCATCATTTGTTTTGACAGGAAAGCTGTCAAAACTATAGTGAACAATCATGTCCTCAGGCCGAAGCTTCGCGACTTGCATCAGGATTTCCCTTGTTTCACCCGCCTTAAGCGAAATCGTGATTTCTCCGGCATGCTGATTTCCGCACGGCTCTCTCAGAGTGGTGATTATTCTGTATGTGCCCGGGTCAAGACGAAGCGCGCCCTGTGCCTTATCAAGTCCGTCTTTACCCGTGAGGTCAAGCGTTTTGAACCTTCCGTCAGCCTCACTAAATGCAGAAATCGTCCAGTTCTGCTCATATTTGAAACTGTGTCCGCCGGCACCTAACTTAAGTGCCGCCTGTTGCCCTTTACTGTCGTTCTCCATTTCAAAACATTTGAAATCCGCAGCGGCTTTATCGTAGAATTGAGCTTTGCCTGTGACCGGATCAAGACGCGCCGGCACCTGCGCAGTCCTTGCAATCGCCACCATGAGGATATCCCGCGATGCCCGGTTCCCGAACATTAATTTCAGCGTTGCCCCCGGCGTCGATACAAGCGTCTGATAGTCCAGATCAGGATCATACGCGATTTCATTTTTCACGTATTTTGCGATTTTATCAGGATCTGCCCTGAATTCATCCATCTGCTCATCGGTAAAGAACGCACTGATGATTCTTCTGAACGGTGTCAGTTCTTCCTTGCCTATACGCGGCGACAAAACACATGCTTCATAAATATTATCCGGATAACCCTGATTGCGCGCAAGTTTTGCATCCCTGAAAACTTCTTCTGTCACATCTTTTCTGTCTTTGTCAGAAAGAGTCCCCAGGAACACATCGAGCCCCTTCTCTTTTTCCTTGTAAAGCGGTGATTCCTCTGCAGCCCCTGCTTCTCTGATTGCGCGGCATTTCTCCGCTCTTTGTTGCTGAATAAGGCGCTGCTCCGCAGTAGGCTTCACTGCACTGATGATCTCTTCCTCAGGTGCTGTGAAATCCACCTTCGTCCACTCGCCTGCTGCTCCGCCCGTCAGCTGATCTTCGTCGTGCAGTTGTAACGTAATGTTTTTTATTTGCTGCGTGTTTACCGCGGTCTCGGCAAACTTCCCGTCAAATGACGCGCTGATATGCAGACTGCCTTTGCCGATCCGAAGTGTAACGGTCCCGTCTTTGCCTGTAATACGCGATGCAATATTGCTGTATTGCGAGTAATTAAGGACATCAAAACGGACTTCGGCGCCCTTGACCGATTCATTTCTTTCATTGATTACGCTAACAGTGCACAATACCGCATCAGCGTAAGCAGCAGTCCTGTCTATGAAATAAACACCATTTTCTCTTCCCGGAACGTCTCCCGGCTCTTCCCGCTCACCGTCCTCATCAGGCGATGAAAATCCATAATCAATGAAATCCCTCGCATGGACCATCATTGCTCTCGATGCAGCTCCGTCAAACCAGCCACGGTTAAGCACTTCCTCAGGCTCACAGGCCCCGAGATAATGCCATTCATCATTGACATAGACCTCGACCCAGGCATGGTTATCATCACAATGAGCCCAGAACGGGACATACACCTGCCTTGACGGAATGCCCACGGCTCTGAGCGCGCTGACAAGAAAGACCGACTCTTCTCCGCACCTGCCAGTCCCGGATCTGTATACAGTAAGGGGTGAAAGAGTTCTGTCATCAGACGCTTTATATGTAACGTGTTCAGCCGCCCAGTAATTGACCTCCAGCACGGCGCGTTCCATTGGCATTCCCTTTATTCTGTCTTTGAGCTGATCATAGAAAAACGGACGGCAGTCTTCAATCTTCTCCGAATTGATTCTGTAATACAGAACATCCCTTATAAAAATATCCTCGGGAAGCTCTCTGCACCAATCCACTGTTCTGCGCAGCATAAGACTGTGTCGTACATAGTTAAGGAATACATCAAAACTATATTCTCCGGCGTCTGAAAACGGCATAGTTCCATAGAGCAGCTTCATCAGGATGCTCTCTTCCTCAGTGCATGACGCCAGGCCTTCCTGAAGTTCAGGTCTGATTCTTATATACAGAGCTTCTCTTTCTCTGAATTTCTTTTCGGAATATTCTCTGACAGAAACAGAAAGCATTTGTCCTCCTAAACATTAACATCACGGCCTTAGCTCAACCTTAAGTACATAATCCACGGGATCCGGAAGATTCGGATCATCACCGAGGTCGGCAAAACAAATGTCCGGATAATCACTGTGTACCCAGCTCGTTGATATCGAAATCTCATAACCCGTCGCCAGAGATCGTATGCTCTTTACTCTGTCTTTCTTTACCCCCTCAAGTGCCACGGGACCTATATTATTCTCATACAGATGGTAGTAGCAGGTATTTCCCCTCTGAGTGATCCTTCCGTATTCTGGTTTCGTTATGGAGGATGCGCCGCATCCGTAAATACTGTCGCCGTTCTTATTCATCCAGGTTCCTATTTCATGCAGTATCCTGACCGATTCATCAGGGAAATTCCCTCTTGCGTCAGGCCCTACATTAAGGATCATGTTGCCGCCCTTTGAAACACAGTCAACCAGCTTCTTTATAAGCATTGACGATGGCTTGAACATACGATCAGTTCCATTGAATCCCCAGTTCCTGTTCATCGTGACGCAGGCTTCCGCATGCTGTCATTCCAAGAACCATCGTTCCTGCAAGAGATACTGCGAGAAGCCTGTTAAGTAAACTTCTTTTGCTCATTTGTTTTCCTCCCATTTTTTTAAACTAAGCAGATGCTTTTCTGATCTGCAAAACTACCAAAGTAATTGCATATACCATAATCTTCATTATTCTCGTTTTATGATCTGTTTTATAATCCCGTTTTCGTATTTTCTATATTCTGCCTTGCTTTCCTGTTCTTCTAACACAGAGTATACCACATTTGAATTGATTTGTATTGTTTTATCTTGTTTTGTATTATTTTATTCGGAATCCGCTGATTTACTCTGTAAATCGCTACTTCCTCATGTTTGGACGGGTCTCAAATTCATTACGCTTTTCTGCAGGCAGAACGCGTAATGTTATTCTCGACTGGTTTGATTTATTCATGATATACGAATTGCTCCGCAATTCTCCAAACATTCGGAATCCGCTGATTTACTCTGTAAATCGCTACTTCCTCATGTTTGGACGGGTCTCAAATTCATTACGCTTTTCTGCAGGCAGAACGCGTAATGTTATTCTCGACCCTTATATCATGGTATAATTCCATGAAGGAAGTTAGTTCCTGAACGTAGAGTTCTACGATATGAGCCGAGCACCAAGGCCTTCCATCAAGAGGATAATTACCAATGATTAGCAGGAAAGATGATCAGAAAAAAGCCAGGAAAGAGAATCCTGAGCTGAAAAAATCTGCACCTGGAAAAGACAGCGCTGAAAATCCGGATGCTTCACAGGACTCCGACAGCAAAAGAGTCGATACCGGTCTCATAAACGAACAGATCAAGCAGCGTCCCATCAACAGGAAGAAACTGCTGCGCCGCACAATAATAACGGCCTGCCTCGCCGTGCTCTTCGGTGCTATAGCCTGCGCGGTCTTCCTCGTGCTGGAGCCGGTTCTTACAAATAAGCTGTACCCCAAAAAAGAAGCGAACACGGTCTCATTCCCCGAGGAATCCCAGAATGAGGAAATGTCCCCTGAGGACATGATAGCTGATGATTCGGAGCTCGCATCAAGTGCCGCTTCTGAGGCCGCGGCCGCAGCAGCTTCTGCCGTTGCAGCACAGCAGGCGTCTAATCCAGTGAGCGATGAGCAAATTGAAGGAGTTGTGCAGAAAGTACTCGCTTCCAAAGATAACTCCTCAACTTCCGCTGAATATCAGGACACCTATAACATGCTCAAGAAGATTGCCACCGATGCATCCGCCTCACTTGTAACTGTGACCGGTATCACCTCTGATTATGACCTGTGGGGCGATAAATACGAGAATCAGGGCAAAACATCCGGCCTTATCCTCGCTGATAACGGCACGGAGTTTCTCATTCTCACGCCCATGACTGCACTGGAAGACGCCGACCGGATTCAGATAAGCTTCTGTGACAATTCAAAACATGATGCTACGCTTGTTTCCGAGGATACCATCACAGGTTTTGCCATCGTCGGTGTTACAAAAAGCGACTGTTCAGACAGCACAAAGCAATGCATCAAAACTGCAGATCTTGGCAGTTCAGCTCCTTCCGATCTGACCGGGACCCCCGTGATCGCCATAGGCTCCCCAAACGGGACGACAGGTTCGATCAGTTACGGCACGGTTACCGGGTCATCGACGCAGCCCGATATCCCTGACACAAGTTTTCGCCTTCTCACAACAGATATATATGGCAGTTCACAGGCATCCGGTGTTCTTATAAATCTGAGCGGTCAGGTCATAGGTATCACAGACATGAGCTACAACACCTCGGATATGCGCAATGTTCTCAGTGCCATCGGGATCACAGACCTCAAGGATCTGTTTGAAATTCTCTCTAACGGCGGAACACGTCCATATTTCGGAATTTACGGCACTGATGTCACCGAACAGATTCAGGAGGAAGAGGGAGTCCCCGCGGGTTGCTACGTGCGGAGGACTGAAATTGATTCGCCCGCCATGGACGCCGGCATTCAGAGCGGTGATGTCATAACATCTTTCGGCGGCACCAATATCACAGGTTTTGGCGACCTTGTCGGCTGCATCCTCAATGCCAACACGGATCAGAACTACACACTGTGGCTTAAGAGAATGGGCACCAACAATAAGTACAATCAACTTGTAATAAATGTAACACTCACGGAACAGACTTCAGAATAAACAGAATCATTAGCAACTACTGTTCACTGATATATGCCGGGACTGAAGTATTCGTTTCCAGTGAACAATCCCAATTAACAGTTATAAAACTATACTAAGGAGATCACCAAACAATGCAATTTATCGAAACACTCAGCGAAGGAACCAACGTACACAGTATCTACTTATGCAAAAAGAAGCAGGAACTCAAGACAAAGGCCGGCAAAGCATATGACAGCCTGACTCTTCAGGACAAGACCGGAACGATCGACGCCAAGATCTGGGAGCCCGGCAACATGGGAATCGGCGAATTCGATAACCTTGATTATGTCGATATAACAGGCGGTATAACTGTTTTCCAGGGACAGCTCCAGCTCAATGTGACGAGAGCACGCCGCTGCCACGAGGGAGAATACGTTCCGGCTGACTACCTCCCGGTTTCAGAGAAATCGATTGATGAAATGTTCGCTGAATTGACAAAATATATCGACCAGATTGAAGAACCACACATGAAGAAACTGCTGCAACTGTTCTTCGTTGAAGACAAAGATTTTGTCTCGAATTTCTGCTCATCGTCTGCTGCTAAAATGATCCACCACGGCTTCGTCGGCGGTCTCCTCGAGCACACGCTCGGCGTTACAAATCTCTGCTATTACTACTGCAAAGCTTATCCGACTCTAAAGCGCGACCTGCTGATCCCTGCTGCCATGTTGCACGATATAGGCAAAACACGTGAGCTCTCAGCGTTTCCAAAGAATGACTACACCGAAGAAGGTCAGTTCATAGGGCACATCGTTATCGGCGTAGAAATGATCGACGACAAGATGCGGGAAATCCCTGATTTTCCGCCCATTCTTGCGACTGAACTCCGCCACTGCATTCTCTCCCACCACGGCGAACTTGATTACGGCTCACCGAAGGTGCCCGCAATAATGGAGGCTGCGGCGCTCAATTTTGCGGACAACACAGACGCCCGCATGGAGATCTTCAAGGAGCTCATAAACGGCAGTAACCAGCCTGACTGGATTGGCTATCAGAACGGACTTGCAACAAATGTCAGAAAGACAGAGATCTGAATAAATCAAATAAAACCTACCTGAAATTCACTATTCGTAATAACCGGCATAAAACGTCGCTGAAATTTTGACATTAACTTACTTAGATGATCAGTTTGTAATAGAGGCAAACTCAGAAAATGAAAAAAGATGATGTTCTGCAACTTACAATAGAAGACATAGGAAGCGACGGCGAAGGCATTGGCCACATCGACCTTTCTGCCGGATCATATGACGAACCGCAGCGTCGCTACACGATTTTTGTGAAGGACGCTGTCATCGGTGATGTAGTGACCGTCAAGATCATGAAGGCACTCCAGAGTTTTGCATACGCAAAACTTGTTTCGATCGACAAACCCTCACCTGACCGCGTAGAGCCAAAATGTCCAATCGCTGCTCAATGCGGCGGCTGTCAGATACAGGCGCTGGACTACAATAAACAGCTGGAATTCAAGCAGAAAAAAGTGATGAACGACCTCGTCAGGATCGGAGGTTTTGACGAATCTCTTATCAGTGAGATCACAGATCCTATAATCGGTATGGAGGATCCGTACTGTTATCGCAACAAGGAACAGGTGCCTGTCGGCACCGACAAAGACGGCAATCCTGTCACCGGTTTCTATGCATCGCACACGCACAGCATTGTGCCGATGACTTCCTGCGCGATCGGCGATCCCGAGAACGATCTTATCCTCAACACAATTCTTGACTATATGAAGGCCGAAAATGTGCCTTCTTATGACGAAAAGACCGGAGCCGGCCTTCTGCGCCACATTCTAATTCGCTCAGGCGTCTACAGCCGCGAGGTCATGATCTGTCTTGTTGTAAATGGTGATTCACTGCCATCCGAGGAGAAACTCGTCGAGCTCCTGCGCGTGCTCCCGTTTGTGACCAGCATCTCCATCAACACCAATAAATCGCGCGGCAACGTGATCCTCGGCCGAAAACTCCGCGTACTGTGGGGCGAAGAATCTATCGTCGATACACTGCACATTTATAAGGTGGAATATGAGGAGACTGCGCACTTTATTCCGACCGGCGAAGCCGTCAATTTCCGAATTTCTCCGCTCTCCTTCTACCAGGTAAATCCCAAACAGACCGAGAAGCTCTACAGCATAGTCCTTGAATACTGCCGCCTTAACGGTCACGAGACCGCCTGGGATCTTTACTGCGGTATCGGCACTATTTCCCTTTTCCTGGCAAAACATGCCAAAGAAGTTTACGGCGTTGAATCTGTAGAAGATGCTGTTCGCGATGCCAGAAATAATGCAAGGCTCAACAATATCGAAAACGTTGAATTCGAAACAGGACGGGCTGAAGATGTTTTGCCGGCTTATGTGGACCGGCATAAATCCGAGCACAGGAAGCACCCGGTGGATGTCATCGTTGTCGACCCGCCTCGCAAGGGACTCGACGATGTGACAATAGGGGTGATGCTCGCCATGGCGCCGCCGCGCATAGTCTACGTCAGCTGCGACCCCGCGACCATGTCGCGCGACCTTAAGAAACTGACTGCGGCTCAAAAAGATGCCGCAGGAAATGAGTTTTCTTATAAACTTCAACGCGTGCAGCCCGTGGACCAGTTCGGCCACACAGTACACGTCGAGACGGTGGTATTGATGTCAAGAGTAGAAGGAAAATAAGCTTGAAAGCCCTTGATTTCAGGGCATTTGCGGGTTTGGAGGAAAAGCAGCTGAGGGGCGCAGAATCCTCTGTGGAAACTTATCCAAGGCTGTCAAG
>JAQWCI010000008.1 GCA_028706005.1 Lachnospiraceae bacterium | reverse complement strand
TTTTCTGTTATGTTTTCAGGTTCGTTATAAATGGGAAATTCTTTTTTGGAAGCTTCATATTGCATTATGTTTTGCCTGAAATACTATATACTACTCTGATAGCGCTTATCATTTATCCACTGATAATCTGGATATATAAACGCTTTATGCGCCCGATACGAGAAAGCGAAAAGAATTTTGCAAAACGTAAGTCAACACTTTAAAAAAAGCACAAAAGACTTCATTATGGGCAAGGGTTTCAGGATAAGCCTGCTCATTGTTGTTTTTGTGCTCATAGGTGCAGGCCTGATATATCGTTTGTTTGAACTTCAGATTGTGAACGGTGAACAGTATCTTGACAATTTTCAGCTCAAGATCCGCAAAGAGATCAGCATTTCCGTAACAAGAGGCAATATTTATGACAGGAACGGCAATCTGCTTGCATCCAACAAACTGGCATACGCTGTCACGATCAAGGACACATATGACGGCGATGACGAAAAACTCAATTCAACAATAAGCAAATCCATTGATATCGTTGAATCCAACGGCGACAGCATCACTACAGATTTTAATATTACATCCGGATCTGGCGATAAATACGCCTTCAATGTCGATGGTCAGGCACTGCTGCGCTTTCTTGCTGATATTTATGGCTACACATCTACCGATGACCTCAAATATGAAGAGAAGACCAAAACTGCTGATGAGGTAATAGCTGATCTGTGTCAAAGGTATGGAATAGGTGAGTATGAAGACCCGGAAAACAAGAAATCAACATATATTTCCGGCAAAGGTTACACAGATGATCCTGTAAAACTTCTTAAAATGGTCATCATAAGGTACAAATTGAGCCTCAACAGCTATCAGAAATATATATCTACAACAATTGCTTCTGATGTATCCGACCGCACTGTCGCTGATATTCTTGAAAGCGCAGACACTCTTCAGGGCGTCAGCATAGAAGACAGTACGATAAGGCAGTATACTGACAGCAAATATTTTGCGCAGATACTCGGCTATACAGGAACTGTGTCCACTGACGAGCTCACACAACTGCAGGCTGACAATCCTGATCTGAATTATGATTCAAATGATATCGTCGGAAAATCAGGCATAGAGAAATCCATGGAAGCAGAACTTCAGGGTCATAAGGGCTCAGAGACTGTTTATGTTGACAACTTCGGCACTATCCTTGAAGTAACTGACAGAACAGAACCATCAGCCGGCAATGATGTTTATCTGACAATAGACAAGGATCTTACAGAAGCTGCCTATGACATTCTTGAATCACAGCTGGCCAAAATAATACTTGCAAAGCTCAGGAACGTCAAAGAGTGTATTACCGATGAAAACACAAACAGCTCTGATATTTTTACTCCTATATATGATGTCTACTATGCCGTTTTCAACAATAACCTTATCGACATCGATCATCTTTACAGTACCGATGCCGGAGCGAACGAAAAGGCAGTCAGTGTTGCATTCGACCAGTATATGTCAGAAGTCTGGGACAAACTGGATGATGAATACTTCACGACACAGACTCCTTATAAAGAACTTTCCCGGGAATATGAAAATTATCAGACCTATATAGTCCAGTATCTTTATGACGAAGGAATAATTAACAAGGATCTTATAGATACTGAAGACGAAACATATGTAAAATGGACGACCGACGAAACAATTTCGATGTCAGAGTATATCAGATATGCCATTTCTGCCGGCTGGGTCGATGTCACTGATCTTGACCTCGGCAGTACATATTCTGACTCCGATACTGTATATGACGCAATATTCAAATACATCAAGGCAAACCTTATTGATGAAAACGGTTTTGTACGTAAGGTGTACAAATACGTTATTCTGAATGACAGGATCAGCGGTAATCAAGTCTGCCAGATACTGCTTGAGCAGAATATCGTTAATATACCGCCCATGGAAGAAGCGCAATTTGAAAGCGGCTCGGAATCATCATATCAGTTCATGTACAACAGGATAAGCAATCTGGATCTGACCCCGGCTGAGCTAAGTCTTTACCCGTATTCCGGTTCTATGGTAATAACCGACGTAAACAATGGTAATGTCCTTGCCATGGTCACATACCCAAGCTACGACAACAACAAAATGGCAAACGGTGTCGACGCCGATTATTATGCGGAGCTCCGCAGTGATCTGTCCTCACCGCTCATAAATTATGCAACACAGCAAAGAACTGCTCCAGGTTCCACGTTCAAGATGGTAACATCTACAGCCGGTCTGATGGAGGGCGTCATAGATCTTTCCACACAGATAACATGTACCGGTGTTTTCGAAAAGATAGGAGATCCTGCGCCAAAATGCTGGATATATCCGGGGAGCCATGGCAATCTCAATGTTACCGGTGCCATAACAAATTCCTGCAATGATTTCTTCTATGAGGTCGGTTACAGACTGGCAACAAAACAGGATTCCCTTACTGGAAACAATGTATATGATTCCGACACAGGAATAGCAAAGATTGACAAATACATCGATATGTATGGACTCAGCGACACCTCAGGGGTTGAAATAGATGAAGCATCACCTCAGCTTTCTGATCAGGACTCTGTAAGAACTGCCATAGGTCAGGGCAACAGCGGATATACAACGACACAGCTTGCCCGTTACATAACAACAGTAGCTAACAGCGGCACATGCTATGACCTGACGCTTATTGACTGCGTTAAAGACACAGACGGAACCATTATCAGTGACAACTCTGCCACAATAAGAAATGTTATAGATATGCCTTCTTCATACTGGGACGCAATACATGCTGGCATGCGGGGCGTAGTTGAAAACAAAAGTTATTTTGAAGATCTTAGTGTACATGTAGCAGGCAAAACAGGTACAGCCCAGGAGAATACCAGCAAACCTAACCACGCACTGTTTCTTTGCTACGCTCCATATGAAGATCCTCAGATATCTGTAGCAACAAGGATTGCCAATGGTTATTCTTCTGACTATGCGGCAAAACTTGCCTGCAGTGTTCTTAAATACTATTACGGCGATGATACATACAAGAATCTTACTTCAACCGGAACTGATGATTCCGGCGTTACGATAGGCGGAGACTGAGGTCCTGTAAACAAATGACAAATAATCTAGATAAAAATGAGAATAAAGTAGACCGCGATCTCAGCGGATTATCATTTGAATCCAGGGATGGAATAAAAGAGGTCGTAAAAAGAAGTGACAGGTTCCGTCCATTCAGCACTTTCTCAATACGGCACTTTGATTTCATGCTCTTGTTCCTGGTGGTCCTGCTCAATATTATCGGTCTTTATGCTATAGGTTCAGCAGAGCCGGAGCTTCAGAAAACACAGACTGAAGGAATGATATTCAGTCTGATAGTCATGACTTTTGTTTCAGCCATTGATTATCATAAACTGCTTAAGTTCAGTCCTTTGTGGTATGTAACTGCAATAATACTTCTGCTTGCCGTACTTGTATTCGGTTCATCGGCAGGTGGTTCACAGCGGTGGCTGATAATCCTTGGTGTTCGCTTTCAGCCTTCAGAATTTGCCAAGATACTGTTGATTTTGTTCTTTGCCGCCTTTATTATGAAGTTCAGAGAAAAAATACACAAAATGCCCGTAATACTTACTGCCGTAGCCTTTGCGCTGCTTCCGATCGGACTTGTATATTTGCAGCCTGATCTGTCTACAAGTATTATGATTTTCATCATTTTTTGTGCTATGATGTTCGTGGGCGGCATAAGTTGGAAACTTATAGGAACAGTTCTGGTAGTTGCGGTACCTTCCGTGATTGTTGTATTCAATATGATACTTCAGGAAGGTCAGACTCTTGTAAATGATTACCAGAGAGGTCGTGTACTGGCGTGGCTCCACCCTGAACAGTATGAAGATACCCTTTCCTATCAGACGATGAATTCCATTATGGCAATAGGTTCCGGGCAACTTCTCGGGAAGGGTTACAACACCAACGAAATCAGTTCTCTATTGAACAGCGGCTATATTTCAGAATCACAGACCGACTTTATTTTCACTGTAATCGGTGAAGAAACAGGTTTCCTCGGTTCTGTTGTGGTTGTTCTGCTGATAGTTCTGATTGCTGCAAGATGCATGTTCCTTGCATATCATGCGCATGATATGGCAGGCAGTGTCATTGCTGTCGGAGTTGGCGCATGGATTGGTTTCCAGGGGTGTATGAATATCGGTGTTGCAACAGGAATACTCCCTAATACCGGCATTCCTCTGCCTTTTGTGAGTTATGGGCTCACAAGTCTTCTGTGTCTGTATGCAGGCATAGGCCTTGTTTTGAACGTACATATGCAGGAAAAGAAGAGAAGATAATTATTATGCTTCATAATATTTTATGGTGAAGGCAGGACAAATAAATGAACATTGCACTTATTGCACATGACGCCAAGAAAAAACTGATGCAGAATTTCTGTATCGCGTACAGAGGAATCCTTTGTAAGAACGAGCTGTATGCAACCGGAACTACCGGCAGACTGATAGAAGAGGTCACCAACCTTAATGTTCACAAGTATCTTGCAGGTCACCTCGGAGGTGAACAGCAGATAGGTGCGCAGATAGAACATAACAAGATCGATCTGCTGATCTTTCTTCGTGATCCGCTGACTCCGAAATCACATGAGCCCGATGTCAATAACGTTGTAAGACTCTGCGATATACATAATATTCCCCTTGCAACTAATCTGGCAACTGCAGAACTGCTTATCAAATCTCTGGACAGAGGAGACTTTGAGTGGCGTGAAATATACAAATAAATTTATGGTCGCATCGGTGACCCTTATGTTTTCATTACTGCTGAGTGGATGTGCGCAAAGATATTCTATGGCTTACTCCGATAATGTTTCAGACAGCACATACGGAATCGCCGCTCAGCCCATCGAAACAAATGATAAAGCAGACTCATTTGCATCAGTGCTTTGTGTGACTGATTCAAGTGGTGAAACAGCCGCATCGGAAACACCTGATCTTTATGGAGCCAGTGCGGCCGCTCTTTTTGATGTAAATAATAAAAAATGTCTGTTTTCCACAGATATTTACACAAGACACTATCCTGCAAGCATGACAAAAATAATGACTGCCATTGTCGCGCTTAAGAATGCGTCAACTGACAAAGTGCTTACTGCTTCCGACACTGTGAACACGCTTGATGCAGATGCGCAGTCATGTGGCATAGCTTCAGGTGACACAATGACACTGGATCAGGCGTTGCACCTGCTTCTGGTCAACTCGGCAAATGATGCTGCCATAATGATAGCAGAGGGCATAGGCGGCAGTATTGAAGGCTTCACTCAGATGATGAATGAAGAAGCTGCTTCTCTGGGTGCTACAGCAACAAACTTTGTAAACTCCAACGGCCTTTCAGACCAGAATCACTATACTACTGCATATGATATGTATCTGATCTTTAACGAGGCCATTAAATACGATAAGATCAAAGAGTGCATTAATATGTCTTCGTATCAGACCGTCTACCACGATTCTACCGGAGCTGATAAAGACGTTTCAGTAAATGCGACAGATCAGTATATCAACGGTAATCACAGCACACCTTCCGGAGTGACCGTTATTGGCGGCAAGACCGGAACAACAAATGATGCCGGCCATTGCCTGATTTTATTATCTAATGACACCTCGGGGAATCCTTATATTTCCATAGTAATGCAGGCACAGGATACCGATTCTCTGTATGGTGCAATGGATTCGCTGCTGTCTCTGATACCTAATTAGCAGTTGTCTTTCATTGTCAGTTCAACTATAATTATTTCAAGTTCAATAACGTCTTCGAAGTTGGAAGACGTTCAAATAAAGAAACTAATTTCAAGGAGGACAGTCCAATGGTTCAACTCATTGTAGGCAATAAAGGAAAGGGAAAGACCAAGTGCTTGCTGGACAAGGTAAATACAGAAGTAAAAAACATATTGGGCAATATCGTTTATCTGGACAAGAGCACCGATCATATGTATGAATTGAATAACAGGATCCGCCTCATTTCTGTACCGGATTTCGATATCAAAACAACCGAGGAATTCATCGGTTTCGTGATGGGAATCATATCTCAGGATCATGATCTTGAACAAATGTATTTCGATAGTTTTCTTGTAATTTCAGACCTTAAGGACAAAGACATATCAGATACCGTGAAAAGAATAGAGTCTATCAGCAAGAAATTCGGAGTTGATTTTGTTCTTTCCGTATCACTTGATGAATCAGATATCCCTGATGATATTAAACCTATGATTGCAATTTCTCTTTAATTTTATGCAACAATGCAGTTTTATATTTTACAAAATAAACTATAATAAAGCCTCGGGGAATCCCGGGGCTTTTTACTGAACAGCGAGGACTACTTTTGACAGATAGAAAGAAACGCAGATCCTCAACTTCATATAATAACAATCGAAGAGACCGCGGTAACATCAGAATGGTGTCCTCAAGAAAAGATCGGAACAGCGGGCTTCCTTATATCAGTGTGGCCTTCTTTACAGTGATACTGATCTATATAATCATTCTGTTAGTACAGTATGCAAATTCAGACACGATAGCCGGTTATGAAGTCAAGACCGGTTCTCTTTCAAGTGACCAGATATATACAGGCATTGCTCTCCGGACAGAGGAAACAGTCGGCAGTGATTATGCTGGTTATGTGAACTATTTTAACAAAGATGGTGATCGTCTCGGTGTAGGGCAGTTGGCGTATACGGTGGATGAATCCGGTCAGGTCATGGATTATCTCAATTCAGAAAGTGTTGATTCAACTGTTCTTTCAAGTGACGATCTATCTGAATTACAGAATGATATGGTTGATTTTTCATCTGAATTTGATCCAACCCGTTTTTCTTCGACCTACGACTTCAAAGACTCTGTTCTCAACTCTGTCCAGAAACTTTCCGGCAGCTATATACTGAAGGACATAAACAGTCTTGCATCATCCGGACTTTCTGATTCCATTCATCAATGTTATACGACTGGAACAGGAATAATAGTTTATTATACCGACGGGTATGAAGATACGACATATGATTCGCTCACTGAGAAAGATCTGTCATCATCGACGATATCAGCATATAAGAAGACCTCTCTTGATAATAATCAGCTGGTCGCGACGGGAGACCCTATATACAAACTCTGTACTGATGAAAACTGGTCTCTGGTCATCGAGACAACAGATGATACAGCAAAGAAACTTGTAGAGGAGGGCTATATCAAAATCAGGTTTATCAAGAATCAGCAGGAAATATGGGCTTCAGTTTCGGCTTCACGTGCTTCAGGCAGTGAAGGTATGTCCTTTGTGAAACTTGATCTTTCAAATTCCATGGTTGTTTTCTGTACAGACCGTTTTCTGCGGGTCGAACTTATAACTGAGGATGAGACAGGACTGAAGGTTCCAAATTCTTCAATTGTAAATGAAAAATTCTTCCTTGTTCCAAAAGAATATGTAACAACAGGGCCTGGCGGTACTCAGGGGGTACTGCGCGAGACATATGATGAAAAAGGGACAAAATCAACTGAATTTATCGATGCAGTGCCGTACAGTGAGACTGATACTGACTATTACCTGGACGAAAACACATTAAGCGCAGGAGACGTCATAGACAAGCCTGATTCCACTGATACATTCACTCTGTCGGCACAGGACGGCCTGACAGGGGTATATAATATCAACAAGGGCTACGCTGATTTCAGACAGATAACAATACTGTATCAGAATGAAGAATATTCAATAGTCCAATCTAATACGACTTATGGCCTTAGCGAGTATGATCACATTGTACTTGATGCATCCGCTGTAACACCGGATACATTAGTTTATGGCTAGGAGGCAGAGAAAATGATAACTGAAAATCTGAAATCCATTGAAGAACGCATCCAGCAGGCGTGCGACAGAAGCGGCAGAAAACGCTCCGACGTAAAACTTATCTGTGTGACAAAGACAAAACCGATTCCGATGCTGCAGGAAGCTTACGACGATGGGCAACGTGATTTCGGTGAAAACAAGGTTCAGGAAATTCAAAACAAACTTCCACAGTTGCCTGATGATATTAACTGGCATATGATAGGTCATCTTCAACGCAACAAAGTGAAATTCCTGATTGGAAATGTCAAAATGATACACAGTGTCGACAATGGCGCCCTTGCTGAAACAATAAGCCGTCTTTCATGTGAGCACGGAATCGTCACACCTGTACTTATTGAAGTCAATGTAGCAGGAGAGGATTCTAAATTCGGGGTGCATCCTGCAGATACTGAATCACTTATAAGAGCCATAGCTCCGCTCCCCGGAATCAGAGTGAAAGGGCTTATGACAATTGCTCCGTACACCGATGACCCGGAGACAAACCGCCCATATTTCAGAGCACTGAGAGAATTAAGCATTGACATAGATAAAAAAAACATTGATAATATAGAAATATGTGAACTTTCCATGGGAATGACAGGAGACTTTGAAGTGGCCGTTGAAGAAGGTGCTACTTTTATCAGAGTCGGAACAGGCATTTTCGGGGAAAGAGATTACAAACAAACTGATGATCATACAAACAATAATAAGTGATCAGATGGTGGGGACGTAATTTATGGCTGGATTTGGTAATAAAGTCATGGGCATGCTCAGATTAAACAACGGAAATGAGGACAATGATATGGATCCGGATTATCTATCTGATGATGACATGAATCAGACACGTCGCAATCGCCGCAGCAAGAATCGTTTTGATGATGACGATGAAGATGATGATGATTATGATAACAGGAACGCCAGAAAACGTCGCTACGAAGACAACGTTGACGAATATGACGACGATGATGACAGGGAATCTAATGCAAGGCCGTCGCTTTTCGGCCGCAACAGACAGACAAAAAATGCACCAGCCGGCAACTCAGGTTCACAATCTGCATCAAGATCATCTGTATCGATGCCTGATTCTCTTTCAAGCGGAGACCCCGGCAGTGAAGTTCGTGTTTTCCATCCAACCAACCTGGATGAAGCAAGAAGAGTTACTGATACACTTCTGAATCGTCAATCGGCAATACTTAATCTTGAAGGTCTCGACATAGCTATGGCACAGAGGATCATTGATTTTGTAGGTGGTTCCAATTACGCAATAAAAGGTCATTTCACCAGGATTTCAAATTTTGTATTTCTGTTCACACCAAGTGATGTAGATATCGCAGGCGACCTTGTACAGGAATCAGCAGAAGCTTCACAGGAAATGGGAGCCAATGGTCAGAACGGTCTTAATTTTGGTTGATTGCTGCATGGCATAATATATTAAAACCTAACGCACCCGACATGTTTGTCAGGTGCGTTTTTATGATATCTGACATATATTTTCACGGAGGTCAACATGGAGAATTCTGAAAACGGTCTTAAAAGACTTAGTGTCAACAAAGATCACAAATTTGCATATGATATTGTTTATTCCGATAGTTTTGATTATCTTTACGATGAAATAAGTGCATTGCCTGGCGGGTGGAAGAAAATTGCCGTTATAACTGACAGCAACGTTGGGCCGCTGTACGCTGATGCTGTATGTGCCGCCCTTGCAAAACATGATCTTAATGTCGGTGTTTTCACCATCCCTGCCGGTGAAGAGAATAAAACACTTGATACCGTCAGATCAATATACAGTTGGCTTATTGAGAATCACTATGACAGAAAATCGCTCCTTGTGTCACTTGGCGGCGGAGTTCCCGGAGATATCACAGGTTTTGCCGCAGCAACATTCCTGCGCGGCATCGACTTTATTCAGGTTCCCACGACGCTGCTGGCTCAGGCAGACAGCAGTATAGGCGGCAAGACAGGTGTTGACTTTGACGGCTACAAAAATATGGTGGGCGCTTTTTATATGCCAAAACTTGTTTTCACGAATGTCTCTGTTCTCAAAACTCTTGATGGCAGGCAGTTTGCCAGCGGTTTTGCGGAAATAATGAAGCACGGGCTCATTCGTGATGAAGATTATTATGAATGGCTGATTGATAATATGTATGAGATAAGAGATCGCGATCCCGGGACTCTTACGGACATGCTTTATACGAGTAATGTCATAAAGAAGAATATTGTTGAGGCAGACCCTTTTGAGAAAAAGGAGAGGATGCTGCTCAATTTTGGACACACGCTGGGTCACGCAATTGAAAAATACAAGAATTTTTCACTTACTCACGGCGAATGTGTGGCGCTCGGATGCGTTGCAGCTTCATATATATCCTGGAAAAAAGATTTTCTTTCTATGGAAGAATACTACGAAATACGTGACCTGTTCGTTCCTTTCGGACTGCCGATCTCAATTGAAGATATTGATATTGATGAGATCATAAAGCTGGCCCATTCCGACAAAAAATCTCTTAACGGAAATATCAATTTCATCCTGATCAAAAAAGTTGGCAAAGCATTTATCTCGACCGATGTTACTGATGATGAAATGCGTGCGGCTCTCTCAGAGATCCTCTACAGGGAGGATGCTGAATGAAAGAAAAATCACGGTTTCTCATCATTGACATAATAGGCATGATCCTGCTTATAGCTTTTGATCTTATAACGAAGGATTTTGCTGCCACGTCGCTTAAGGGAAACGATCCTTATGTTCTGGTAAAAGGTGTATTTGAATTCAGGTATCTTGAGAATCATGGTGCCGCTTTCAGTATGTTTCAGGATAAACAATTATTCTTCTCGATTATTGCATTTATTGCTGTTTTCTTTATACTGTTCATGCTGTACCGCACCCCTGTAAAGCGCCATTACCGGCTTCTTCGGATCTGCCTTATCGGAATAGCAGCCGGAGCTGCCGGCAACCTTATTGACCGTCTGTTTCTTGGGTATGTTCGAGATTTTCTGTACTTTGTGCTCATTGACTTTCCAATATTTAATGTTGCTGATATTTATGTGACGTGTTCCGTGTTTCTTCTTGTAATCCTCATCCTTTTCTACTACAAAGAAGATGATTTCAAAGAAATCAGAATACACAGAAAATAATTTTTTGTTTAAAAAGGAAGACGGTAAATGCATGAATTGCACTTTACAATCACAGAAGATGAAGACGGAGAGAGACTTGATTCGGCTCTTCATATACTCGTGCCCGAATTTTCACGTTCATTTCTTCAAAAACTCATAAAGGGAGGCAGTATTTCGCTTAACGGAAACAGCCCAAAAGTATCAACTCCCGTGCGTGAATCGGATGAAGTAATCCTCAATGTACCTGATTCAACCGTCCCTGATATTGTTCCTGAAAATATTCCCCTCGATATTCTTTACGAAGATGATGATGTGCTGGTCATTAATAAGCCCAAAAATATGGTTGTACATCCGGCTGCCGGGCACTACAGCGGTACACTTGTCAATGCCGTTATGTACCACTGTGGGTCATCGCTCAGCGGAATTAACGGTGTCATGAGACCTGGAATAGTCCACAGAATAGATAAAGACACCACAGGCTCTGTAATCATATGTAAAAATGACATATCTCACCGCAGCATTGCCGCGCAGCTCAAAGAGCACAGCATAGTCCGCCGTTATTATGCAATAGTATACGGCGTTCTGGATGACAGGTTAACCGGAAGCGACGATGAATTTGTCATAAATAAGAGAATAGGCCGCGATAAAAATGACCGCCGCAAAATGGCTGTTGTAAACGCTCCTGATGGCAAAGAAGCAATTACACATGTAAAGGTCATAGAAAGATTTCCGGCATCGAATTCCGGCTCGCCGCACGGCTTCAGGGAAGGTTTTACATATATTGAGTGCAGGCTTGAGACCGGCCGGACGCACCAGATACGTGTCCATATGGCCTCAATTGGTCATCCGATACTTGGCGATAGGGTATATGGTGGATGTCGCAAATCGCCTTTTGCAGGTATAGACAGTCAGGTCCTTCATGCAGGTGTTCTCGGATTCATTCATCCTGTGACCGGAAAATACATTGAAACAGTTGCGCCTCTCCCTGATTATTTCAAAGAATTACTTGGCAAACTCGGAATTAAAGGCGATAATTAGTTAGTGGTCATAATATTATCTGATATCAAAAAAGATTGGAGGATGCCATGAACACAATTATAACTATAGGCAGGCAATTTGGTTCCGGAGGACGTGAGATAGGAGAGAAACTGGCCGATAAATATGGCATTAAATGTTATGATAAGGAACTTCTAAGCAGAGTCGCAAGCGAGAGCGGATTCTGTAAGGAAATGATCCAACAGCAGGATGAAAGACCCACTAACTCATTTCTTTACAATCTTGTAATGGATACATATTCGTTCGGGTATAATGCTTCATCATATGTGGATATGCCAATAAGTCAGAAGGTCTTCCTTGCACAATTCGAAACAATTAAGAAGATAGCGGATGAAGGTCCCTGCGTAATTGTAGGTCGCTGCGCCGATTATGCACTGGCTGAAAGGACAAACGTTATTAATCTGTTTATTCATGCTGATGAAAAATTCAAGGCAGGTCACATCATGCATCGTTTTTCTGACATCACTACTGAACAGAAGGCAATTGATTTCATGAATAAGAAAGATAAACAACGCCAAAGCTATTACAACTATTACACATCGAAAAAATGGGGAAGGGCTGACAGTTATGATTTTTCAATAAGTTCATCAACATTCGGAATCGATGGTACCGTAAAACTCATAACTCAAATTGTTGATGATTTCGAGAGTTCACGCTAAACCAGTTACTTATTTCTGAAAGGGTCATGTAAAAATGTCAATATCTTATTCTGAAGCATCAGGAATCTTCAAACTTGACACTGATAACACAACATATATGATCGGCATTTCTCCGGAAGGTTATGCCGGTCATATTTATTACGGCGAAAAAATCGGCCATTACTGTGGTGCCGGTATGCTCCGCTGCAATGAAATACCTGGTCCATCTGTTCTGAAGCGTGAAAAAGGCGGATTTCAGGCATCATTCCCATATGAGTATCCAACAGGTGGCGTTGGCGACTACCGTGTGAGTTGTCTGGATGTCTCAAATGAAAAAGGTCAGAATGGTTGTGAGCTCTACTATGATCATTATGAAATATCTGATGGAAAGCCGTCACTTGAAGGTCTCCCGGCATCATTTGACAGGGAAAAAGACAGAGACGTACAGACTCTGAAACTCTTCATGAAAGATCCTGTGCTTGATCTTGAAGTTGTTTTGCAGTATTCAACGTTTAACAGGGAAAACATAATAACAAGAAGTGTTATCCTTAACAATAGGGGTTCCCATGATCTTTCAATTAATCGAGTGCTGAGTGCCTGTATCGACATGGACAACAGACAGTATGAGATGATATCGCTTCACGGAGGATGGGCAAGAGAGCGTCATCTCTCAAGGCGTACGCTCGCATATGGCCAACAGGCTGTTCATTCTACCAGAGGCGTCTCCAGCCCCCAGGAGCACCCGTTTATCGCTCTTGTGACGCCAGGCACCAATCAGGTGCAGGGCGAAGTCTATGCTATGAACTTTGTATATTCAGGGAATTTTGTTGCTGAAGCCGATCTGTCTCAGAACAGTGCTGTCCGAATGGTAATGGGCATAGATCCATATGATTTTTGCTGGAAACTGAACTATGGCTGCAGTTTTACCGCCCCTGAAGTAGTAATGACATATTCTCATGAAGGTCTTGGCAAAATGACAGGAAATCTTCATGATTTCTACCGTTTGCATCTTATACGCAGTCCTTATGAAAACAAGGATCGTCCCATACTTATAAACAACTGGGAGGGCACCTATTTCGATTTTAACGCTGACAGATTATTTCAGATAGCAAAGGATGCTCACAACAGTGGAATTGAAATGTTCGTAATGGATGACGGCTGGTTCGGACATCGTGACAATGACAATTGTGGTCTTGGCGACTGGTATGTAAATGAGTCAAAACTTCAGGGTACACTTAAAAACCTTGTGGACCGCATTAAGTCACTTGGAATGAAATTCGGGATCTGGGTCGAACCCGAAATGATATCCCCTGACTCTGATTTATACAGAGCACATCCTGACTGGGCTCTTCAAATCGAATCACGTGATCCAATGCAATCAAGGGCACAGCTTGTCCTTGATCTTTCAAGAAAAGAGATCCGTGACACTGTAATGGACATGATCTGCGGAGTTCTTCACAGCGCTGATATCGACTATGTAAAGTGGGATATGAACCGTTATCTGTCCGATATTGGCAACAGTTACCTGGGCAGCGAACACCAGGGCGAGCTTTATCACAGATATGTGCTCGGCCTGTACGAGATGCAGGAACGGCTTATTACCGAGTTTCCTGAGCTGCTGTTTGAGAACTGTTCATCCGGTGGAGCTCGTTTTGATGCCGGAATGTTATATTACAGCCCCCAGATCTGGACATCAGATGATACAGATGCAATTGAAAGGCTCAGAATCCAGGAAGGCACAGAAATGCTGTATCCCATGTCCACAATGGGTGCTCACATTTCAAAATGTCCCAATGAGCAGGTTGGAAGGATGACACCTTTCGAAACAAGAGCTAATGTCGCTCTTGCAGGCACTTTCGGGTATGAGCTTGTTATCGCAAAGCTTTCGGATGATGAACGCAATATGATTCCAAAGCAGGTAGAACGCTATCATAAATATCATAGTCTTATAGCTAATGGTAATTACTACAGGATCCACTCCTGGGATGATGATGAACCGTTTGATTGCTGGGTAAACACAGCTAAGGATAAATCAGAATCGCTTCTTACGTATGTACAGGTACTTGGCAGACCAAATGAAGTCAGCAGAAGAGTACACCTCTCAGGTCTTGATCCCGACGCCGAATACAGATTGGAAGAAATCGTCGGTGGTCCGTCTACAGATAATCCCGGTGATCGTAATGTAGATGCGCCGTCACTATCAAGACCCGAAGCTGTCGAGGAACTAAAAGAAATGTGGTTCGGCGACGAACTGATGAATATCGGTATTCTGATTCCGCCGCTCGGCGATTTCAGGAGCAGACTTTACCATTTTGTTATGCTCTGATAAATAACTTACATATAAAAAGCCCTGGCATATTGCAGTTTATGCCGGGGCTTTTTTGTGTTCAAATGCCTGAAACATGCGTAAGAGAGTGGTTTTTGCTCTCTATAACTATTCGCAAAAGACGAGTTTAACGAATAGTTGCCTGTGGTATCAACTATCTCTTTAATCATTATGCTGATCTGGATCGTTGCCTGTATCTGTATTATCTGCTGTATTGTTTGTATCTATATCAATGTTCGTGTCTTCATCTTTGCTATTTCTTCTGAATATTTTTTTTAAATGGTTATTGATATTTGTGGATCTGGATTTATTGTTCGTATCATCATACATCGAATGAAGTTCACCGTTCTCAACATAGTCTGTATCAATATAATTCTTTGAGTTATCCGGCATCTGTTTGCCGCGAAGTCTCTTTGAAGCATATCTGCCGACCCAATGATAAAAAATAGCAAATATCGGGACGCCGACTATCCATCCGGCAACTCCCCATATACCGCCGAAAAACATTATCGAGAATATGACCCAGAAGCTTGAAATTCCGGTTGAATCGCCAAGTATCTTAGGACCGAGAATATTCCCGTCAAACTGTTGAAGTGCAAGCACAAATATCAGGAAATACAGAGCCTGCAGCGGATTTATCAATACAATAATTATCAGACCGAATATTGCACCGATATACGGTCCAAAGAAAGGAATTATATTGGTTACGCCGACCATAACGCTTACCAGGTTGCTGTATGGAGTACCAATAATCCTTGTGCCAATCAGACAAATGATACCGATTATAATTGAATCCAGTATTTTGCCGCTTATAAATCCGACAAATGTTCTGTTAATGTATCTGCATTCACCAATTATTACATTTGCAGGATGCTCATTAAAGAAAGCATAGGCAAGTTTCTTGAAAGAACCGGCAAGTTTCTCCTTGGAATATAAAAGATAGACAGAAACTATTATGCCAATTATGAAATTGAATATGTTTTTCACCAGTCCAACAAGGCTGTCGGAAACTTTTTTTATTATATTAGAAGTATTTGGGAGCAAATCATTATTCAAAAAATTCTTCAACCAGTTTGTAATGCCATTGATCGTATTCTCGATCATTGTTCTGGTTTCTTCACTCAATGTATGCTCTGTAGAACTCTTACTAAGCAAATCATTGATAGCATTATTTGCATTGTTAAGATATACAACAATATTACTTGCTATTTCCTGAATACTCTTTATGGTTTGAGGCACAATTATAAGCATAAGTACAACTATTATTAGGATAAGTATAAGTTCAGTTAAAAACACCGATATCCTGCGCATGTTCTTACGGCTTTTAGATGAAAGCACCACACTTTGCGCTGTTCCTTCCTTCTTGTGAAAATAAGGTTTCAGCCACTTTTTCTCCATCATATTCAGCATGGGCGTCATTATCAAAGCGATAATCACACCGTATGTGATTGCTGCCATTGATGTAGTTATCCTTTTTAGTCCACTGGCTATTCCTGATGCGCGAAACATTACACAATAGGCGATCATTATAAGGATTGCTGTAATAAGAACAGCTGCGCACCATGATTTTTGCTTTTTTGTGAACTTGATTTTCAAATTAGTCGTCTCCCGAACAAGTGTTCTGCATTTGGTTGAGAAAGAAACACATTGATGCTAAAATACAATCTATACAAAGATAATACATTTTAGCACATTTATTCTCATATGGGTGGTATTGATGCAGGGACAGACTGATAAATATTATGAAGAAAAAGACAGAGAGAACACTCTCAAGATGCGCGCAGTTCTCGATACACTTCCTCGCTTCTGCCGCCAGTTTTTCCGTGGAATCGAGCAGAACACTCTTCCACGCACCAGACTTGCTTACGCCTATGATCTCCGTGTTTTCTTTGAGTTCCTTCATAACACTAATCCAGCATGCAAAAAGCAGGAAATTACTGATTACTCCATTGATATTCTCAAATATATTCAGAAGGAAGATATAGAAGAATACCTTGAATACTGCACATATTATGAAAAAGGCGGCAAAATCATAACAAATGATGAACGTGGTAAGGCAAGAAAGCTGTCAACTATTCGCAAAATGTTTCACTATTTCTACTGCTCAGAACAGATTGATGAAGATGTGGCCGAAAAGATACCGCTTCCAAAGCAGCATGAAAAGGCAATAATCAGACTTGAACCGGATGAAGTCGCTATTCTGCTCGATCAGGTCGACTCCGGTGCCTCTCTCACAAAACATGAACTTGCTTTCCACGAACGAACCAGGATCCGTGATATTGCTATCCTTACGCTGATGCTCGGAACTGGCATCCGTGTTTCCGAATGTGTCGGACTTGATATTCAGGATATAGATTTCAACGAGAACGGAATCAAGATTCACCGCAAGGGCGGGTATGAAGCGATCGTGTATTTCGGAGACGAAGTAGAAAAAGCTCTGAAAGAATATCTCAGGCAAAGAGAAAAGCTAATTCCTGTAACTGGAAATGAAAATGCACTATTCCTTTCACTTCAGGATAGACGATTAACTGTACGCGCTGTAGAGAACCTTGTAAAGAAATATGCTTCCAGAGTAACTACTCTCAAAAAGATCACTCCTCATAAGCTCCGGAGCACCTATGGAACAAGTCTTTACCGCGAAACAGGTGATATTTATCTTGTTGCCGATGTTCTCGGCCACAAAGATGTCAATACAACCAGGAAACACTATGCCGCCATTGAGGAGGATCGCAGGCGCAGCGCCGCAAACGTTGTAAAGCTCCGTGAAGATGTTCCTGACAAGGTAAAAACCGAGGCTGCTCATTTGGAAATCAAAAAAAATGAACCGGGTATTATTAAAAATCAAGAGCAGGAAAGCAATCAGTGAATACAAGTATCTGAATAATATGCAACTATAATATGATCTCCCGGATGCAGTTCATAACCATCTGCGCTGTATTTAACATCATTGATCGAGCACAATTCGTCAACGTAATCATCATGATCAGAATAGTGATCAGAGCTGTAATACTGATCAACTATTTCATCAAGATCTTCACCGTAAGAAACAGTTACGCTCTTGTAATATTTATAATCGGTTTCTGTATTGCGTTCAGAAGCTATTGAACGGACTCCGGATATAACAAAAATGATTGCAGCAAGTATTGAGAAAGCAGCCGTAATAAGTATGATTTCGGCTCTTCTGCCTTTTTCAGCACGTTTGGCTGCGATTGCTCTGCTTCTGTTGTAATTGTACCCATATCTGCCATTGCTGTATTCATATCTTCTATCCATGACCGGCGACCTCCTGTAAGAGCTTCAGATTCATTCGAACATTCGTTCTGTACAAGAGAAATTATATCGAACGTGCATTCGATTGTCAACAACTAATCGAACATATTTTCGGAATATATGTTTGCTTTTATTCTGACTTCTGTTATACTGACTTTAATATTTCAAAAATATGATCCATCTTCTGATATGGAGGTAACGTATAACTATGCAGAACGGAAGAATAACCCCCAAGCAAAGTGAAATTCTTGAATACATAAAATCAGAGACACTGAGGACCGGATATCCACCTACCGTCCGCGAGATCTGTGATGCTGTTCATCTTAAATCGACTTCTTCTGTCCATTCTCATCTGGAAACGCTTGAGAAGAACGGATATATAAGGAGGGATCCTACAAAACCCCGTGCAATTGAGATCTGTGATGACAGTTTTCAGATGGTCAGAACTGAGATGGTCTCCATTCCTGTTGTGGGGCAGGTCGCTGCTGGACTTCCTATTCTGGCTGAGCAGAATATTGACAGCTACTACCCTGTTCCATCAGACATGGTACCGCGTGGTGAATCATTTGCTCTGAGAGTCCACGGGGATTCAATGATAAATGCCGGTATATTCGATGGAGATCTTATATTCGTTAACAGCTGCAACACAGCACAGAACGGTGAGATAATAGTTGCTCTTATTGATGATTCGGCAACAGTAAAACGTTTCTATAAAGAAAAAGATCACATACGTCTTCAGCCTGAGAATGACAGTATGGATCCTATCATAGTTGACAATTGCGTTATTATCGGCAAAGTCTTCGGAGTATTCAGACTCATGTAATAAAAATGCAGACCTTTGTGGTCTGCATTTTTTAATACCATATTTTTATATTTTCACGCTTACAGCTCGTCTGGATCTATCGTTTTTCCATCGCGCCATATTCTCTCTATGTCATAAAGAAGACGGTTCTCTTTATCAAAAACATGTACAATAACATCTCCGAAATCCAGGAGCACCCATGATGCGTTGTCATATCCTTCCACCTGTTTACACGGATGTCCGGCTCTGCCGAGCTGTTCTTCAACAGCATCTGCAAGAGCTTGAATCTGAGTGTGATTAGATCCATTAGCAATAATGAAATAATCTGCTAATACGCTGACATCGCTGATGTCAATTGCCCTGATATCTTCCGCCTTATGATCCTTAAGTGCTTCTACAGCCATTTTGGCCATTTCTCTTGACTGCTTCAATACGCTTTTTTCAGACAAATTATGTTCCTCCCATGCATGGCGCCATGATTCCTTATGTCGGCGCGATTATTCAAGTCTCTTTTTATTTATATAATACTCGTATGTTTCTTCTGTCATCAGGTCTATATCACAGCCCGTAGATTTCAAATACGACAACGTGTCTTCCAGTATCATTATCAGTGCTTCGTCAATGTCCCTGAACGCGGCCTCTCTCATTTCCGGGAGCCGCGGAGCCGTACATCTTGTCGGCTCAATGTAGTCGGAAATAAAAACTATCTTATCCAGCAGCGACATATCAGGTTTCCCGGTCGTATGCCACATTATAGCACTAAGGATTTCATTGTCTTCAATTTCGTAATCTGTCCTTGCCAGAATTGCTCCTGCCTTCGAATGAAGAAGCGCCGGATTGTTCTTTTCTGCGTTACTTACGGATGCACCTGCTTTTCTACATATCGACTGCATGGAATCTATGCTCTTACACTTTGCACAGTCATGAAGGAGACCTGCCATCTCAGCCTTATCAACATCAGCACCATAGCGCATTGCAAGCGCTGTGGCTGTATAAGCCACTCCCATCGTATGGATAAAACGTTTGTAATTCAGCTCCTTTTCAAGTGCCTTTACCATTTTAACTCTGACAGTTTTATCCATCTATCTGTAAAGTCCTTTTCTTTCTATGTATTCCATGACGTTGTTCATCGTCAGATATCTTACAGATTTTCCGCTTTTTATACGCTCTCTGATATCCGTTGAAGATATACCGATATTCGGCACAGGAAGGAAACTGATATCAGCTCCATATTCATGATGCAGCTTTTTGATCTCTGTGTCAAAACATTTTCTGTCCGTCTCGTCATCCCTTACAGCAGCCAGGATAGAACAGGCCCTGAAAATCCTTTCAGGTAAATACCATCTGCTCATGCTTACAACACTGTCGGCTCCGCAGATAAATGAGAACTCCGAATCAGGCTCTCCCGCCTTAAGTTCTTCCATCGTTTCGTATGTATATGTTTTGCCTCTGCGCTTCACTTCAATATCAGATACAGTGAATCGTGGGTTGTCATTTACTGCCAGGCGGCACATTTCCAGCCTGTCTTCAGCGTCTGAAACTTTGTCACATCTTTCATCCTTGAAATAAGGTCGTCCGCATGGAACGAACCTGACCTCATCAAGTCCGGCAGCATCAAGCGCCGCTTCTGCGATAATAAGATGTCCAAGATGTACCGGGTCAAAAGTCCCACCCATGATTCCAATTTTTCTCATATACACTAAGCTCCATGATCACGCTTCAGGAAGTTCTATCCTCGGATCGTCGTTATTTCTTCTATAAAGGATGAATTTTCTGCCAATGACCTTGACAACAGTTGCCCTGCAACGACCGGCGAGCATTTCCGCTGTACTTCCCGGATCACCCGGTGCTGTCTTCAATACTGAGCCATTGAGGAGTTCTCTTGTATTAAATGTTTCATCAGCTGACTTCACTGCTTCAGGACTCACTCCGTTCTTGCCTATCTGAACGACAGGGTCTATGTCATTTGCGAGGCTCATAAGAAAAGCCCTCTGCTTACTTGATAATTCCATTTTAGTGTTCCTCCGTGTCTGGTGTTCAGCTCTCGTAATACTCGAACGAATGTCCGTAGAGCCTTACTGTATCGCCTTCCTTTAGTCCTTCTTCCTTCAGCATGCTTATTATTCCATTGTCTTCCATGAATTTCTGGAAGAAGCGGAAGCCCTTCTCTGTGCTGAGATTCGTATTGTTGAGCATGCGCTCGATCCGCGCTCCCTCGACGACATACTCTCCCTTTTCTTCATCATACCCCACCGTAAAGCTGTCATCCATCTTTGCAATAGCTTCTTCAGGGTCATATTCCTGTGAAAAGACATTTGCGCCACGCGGCATTTTCTGAAGCTCACCGCTGATATAATAAAGCATCTCACGAATACCTGAATTAGTAGCTGCTGAGATTGCAAAAACTCTGATTCCAAGAGGTTCGTATTTATCGCGTATTCTCTGTACCGGATCAGGATCAGTATCTGCCGGGATCAGATCTGTTTTGTTTGCAGCTATTACCTGTTTCTTCTTAGTGAGATCAATACTGTACGCATTGAGTTCTTTATTTATAGCCTCAATATCTTCGATCGGATCACGGCCTTCAGAGCCTGACGCATCCACTACATGTACCAGCATCTTTGTACGCTCTATGTGTGCAAGGAATTCATCTCCGAGTCCGACGCCTTCCGCAGCCCCCTCTATAAGCCCTGGTATGTCTGCCATTACAAAACCCTGGGCATCATCAAGATCTACTACACCAAGGATAGGCGAAAGCGTTGTGAAATGATAATTTGCGATCTTCGGTCTGGCATTGCTGACCATTGAAAGCAATGTAGATTTACCAACATTGGGAAAACCTACAAGACCGACATCAGCAATGACCTTAAGTTCAAGCTGCAGTTCAATAGTTCTCGCAGGCTGTCCTGGCTGAGCGTATTTCGGTGCCTGCATCGTTGACGTTGCGTAATGCTGATTGCCATTTCCACCATGGCCGCCCTTAAGTAGAAGATATTCTTTGCAATCGCCTGACATATCGGCGATTACTTTTCCGGTAGCAAAGTCTTTTATAACTGTGCCTTCAGGAACTTTGAGGGTAAGATCCGCGCCACACTTTCCTGAACACTTTTTCTTACCGCCATCCTCACCGTTTTCTGCAGAGAACTTTAGTGCGTGTCTGAAATCTTCAAGCGTGTTGAGCCCTTCATCCACAGCGAATATAACATCTCCGCCGTTTCCGCCATCTCCGCCGTCAGGCCCTCCTGCCGGTACAAATTTCTCTCTTCTGAAAGAAATATGCCCATTACCACCCCTGCCACTGCTTACAATTATTCTGGCTTTATCCGTGAATGCCATTTTTTATATCTCCATATTGCCGGCGATTACTGATCACCGGACATCCTGTTCCAACAAAACAAAAAGGCTCCGGAGCATTGTCCGAAGCCCGTAAAAACTCTTTTACTTACTTGTCCTCGACCGGATGGACAGAAGCTCTTGTATCGGTCTTGCCTACGCGTTCATATCTCAGAACTCCGTCAGCTTTTGCGAACAGGGTATCATCCCCGCCGATTCCGACATTAGTGCCGGGATGGATCTTGGTTCCGCGCTGTCTGTATAGTATATTGCCGGCTTTTACGAACTGCCCGTCAGCTCTTTTCGCTCCAAGTCTCTTGGAATTGGAATCACGGCCGTTCTTTGTAGAGCCGAGTCCCTTTTTATGAGCGAAGAATTGAAGGTCTAAATTTAACATTGTTACGCCTCCTTAATTTCATAATCCAGATATTTTCTGCCGTACTGCCCGATGATCCAGTCAAATCCGTGGATCATGCAATCGATAAGGAAAGAAGCATTCTCAGAAGGTATATCGAGCAGTCTGCATTCTATATCTCCGCCGTTCTCTTCGTCGAATGTCACTGAGATTTTCTCTCCCAGCAGATCCTCCAGGCAGTTTACTGTGTTTATCACCAGTGCTGAAACACCGGCACATACAACATCAGAGCCTTCCTTTGCGTAATCTGCGTGACCTTTACAGACGAATGAACTATAACTTCCGTTCCTGTTTTTCTCTATCTGAATCCTGATCATCTCTTTTGTCTGATCATGCGTTGATCTTATCGATCTTGACTGCTGTATAAGCCTGTCTGTGACCATTCTTCTTGTGATATCCGGTCTTCGGCTTGTACTTATAAACGATTACTTTCTTAGCTTTGCCCTGATCCATAACAGTTCCGGTAACAGTTGCTCCTGCTACATCACCTGCCACTTTCAGAGTGTCACCACTGATCGCAAGGACCTGATCAAATGTGACTGTTTTACCGGGCTCACAATCAAGCTTCTCGACTCTGACTACATCGCCTTCCGAAACCTTGTACTGTTTGCCTCCTGTTGCAATAATCGCGTACATAAAGGTACCTCCTTTTAATGAATACTCGCTGGCTTTGGCGGCAGATATCATCATTCGATGTTCTGCTCTTTATGGAAAACTGCAGTACCTGACAGTTTTTTACTACGATACGTTGTCATCCTGCCCCACCATGCGGCACATACCATGTTATATTACAGTTTTGTACCCGCCGTGTCAACAACTAATTCTTCAAGACGCTGACCTTCTTTTTTTCTGGTGATTTCAGCGAGTCCAAGTCCGGTGAAGTCCACAAAACCCGCATGAACAGGATCCTTATCAGCCAATGAATTCAGAATTATAGAAAGCCTGTCCGTGTATTCACTGTCCATATTTATGAAATCAACAAGGATCATGCCCGAAATGTTACGCAGCCGCATCTGTCTGAACACCTCATATGCGGCTTCTTTATTGACATCATACGCCATCTTTGCAGCCACTGCATCATCATTTCTTCGTCCTTTGATAACAGCTTTGCCGGAGTTGACATCTACAGCAGTAAGGGATTCCGTATGATCGATCACAAGATAGGCGCCTGACTTAAGCCATACTCTTCGCGCGAGCCCCTCATCCAGCTGTCTTTTTATTCCCATTACAGCCATTGAACCAGCGACTTTTCTTGTTTTGCCTTGAGTAGAAATGTTCTGCAGATCAAAACAATTATTCACGGCACTTTCATCAATAAGAACTTCTTCGGGTTCATTATTCATTATTTTCTGTGCCAGTAATCCAGGGCTGGAATACAGAACTGTTCCCTGTACCCTTGTTCTGGAATCTGCAATTATTCCTGCCAGCTGCGAATCAAGATCGCTTATCTCTCCAAGAAGAATCTCTGTATCTTCTGATTCTTCTGCAGAAGCTGTCGCAAAACGACCTGCATTCGTCCTGACTATCACGCCAAATCCGTGTTCTGAAAGGCTCCTGGCTTCTTTAGATGAACTCACAATGTCTTTCAGTGAAGACGAAACTATGTTGTCAAGTTTTCTCGAAATACTCACCCCTGAAATTCCGGTCCCGACAACGCAGTACTTGCCGGCAATATTCAGTTTTGCAGAAAGCCTGCAGGGTTTAGAACCGGACGGCATGGCTGTTATCTGCACCGGCAGCACCATTTCAGGCTTCATTCCGGTATTTGCTCCCACGCAGTCATAAAACGGCAGAAATCCAGCCGCCATATCCACATGTTTATCACCAGACATAGTTATGTTTACAAAACAGGCTTTCAATGAAGGCACTACATCGCGCACCCGGCCCAGAATAATGTCCCCTACATGAAATGTTCCCGGCGCGTCATCCGCCGGAAACACCTCCAGAAGTCTGCTGTTGTCCAAAAGGAAACCGAGATTCTTCCCGTTTTCCGCCGCTACCACAATTCTCATGATTCTGTCTTTTTACTCTGCTCTCTTCTTGCGAGTTCTTCCGTTATGTCCTTCCAGATCACATCGCGCGTCGCCATAACGACCATCATGTGATACAGATAGTCAGCCATCTCATAGACAAGGTCTGTCTTGTCCGGATTTTTGGCCGCTATTACTATTTCTGTTGATTCTTCTCCAAGCTTCTTGAGCTGTTTGTCTATTCCTTTTTCAAAAAGATAATCTGTGTATGAGCCCTCTTTGGGATGGATCTTTCGATCCTGGATCACATCATAAACATTTTCAAGCACCTTCTCAGGGTTATTCCTTGGTTCTCCGGTCTGATAATCCTTGTTAAAAAAACATGAATGTGAGCCGGTGTGACAGGCCGCACCTATCTGATCCACTTTGGCCAGCAGAGTGTCGAGATCGCAGTCAACAAAAATGGAACGCACATACTGATAATGACCGCTTGTTTCGCCCTTTACCCAGAGTTCCTGCCTGCTTCTTGAATAATAAGTCATTATCCCTGTCTGAATCGTCATGTTATATGACTCTTCATTCATGTATGCGACCATGAGCACCTGGTCAGTGGAGTCTTCCTGGACCACGACCGGAACAAGACCGTCGCTTCCCTTTTTGAGGTCTGACCATTTGTACTCTGCAACCGGCTTGTTCACTGCAATACCATTGTCTGAACACAGTTTTTTAACATCAGAAAGTTGGTCGATATTATCATTTACCGCATTTCCTGTAATTCCGTCTATACTTTCATATCCAAGGAGCTCGATTATTTTGTCAAGGGAAACATCAGGAATGTCTATAACAGTCGGCATCCCCTCGAAGTGCTTGACATCACCTACCCCGTCGGCATCAATGAGGATCATCTGCTGAACATACTTCTCGATCAGTTCCTTATTGCTCAGTACATCATCAGTATGTCTGTAGCATACTGAGATCTTGTCCCTGCCGAACTTATCCGAGACTTCTTTCGTAAGATCTATATTGCTCTGTTTGGAATAATTCAGTGCGCAGGATGAGCATCCTGCATAGATAAGCTTTTTGACATCCTCCATGCGATTAATGTGTCCTGCTCCGATGACCGGAACATGCACCGCTGCCGATATCTCTCTTATCTGCTCTATGGCAGCATCATGCTCGGAATCACTCCCATCAGCCGACCTGTCAAAGACTATGATGGCATCAATATTTGCGTGTGAATATGTTTTGGCGAGCGCTGCAGGATCAGTCGAAACAATTGTATTGTCCTTCAACCCTCTTACTGCATTTCCGCGAAGCAATGTGATACACGGTATGAATTTCTTGTACTTTTTATCGTCAGTCATTGTTGTCTCCTGCATGTTTCCTATTCAAGCACTCCTTTGGTGCTGAGAACATCTGCTATCCTCGGATCTGTGCCCGTTGCCATATCAAGGGCTTTCGAAAAAGCTTTGAACATTGCCTCAATAATGTGGTGCGTGTTATTTCCTGAAAGAACACGGAAGTGAAGATTCATCGCAGCCGAATATGATACCGCATAGAAGAATTCATTTACAAGCTCTGTGTCAAAATCCCCGACCATCCCCGAGGGAAATCTGGCATCGCTTACATAATATGGTCTGCCACAAAGATCGATTGCACAGACAACAAGAGCCTCGTCCATCGGCAGTACGAAATAACCATATCTGCGTATCCCTTTCTTATCGCCGACAGCTTTGCGGATTGCCTCACCGAGCACAATTCCTGTGTCCTCGACGCTGTGATGACCATCCACATTAAGATCACCTTTTACCTTGAGATCCACGTCGAACATTCCGTGTCTCGCAAAAGCATCCATCATATGATCGAAAAAGCCTATTCCTGTATCTATTTCTGCTTTTCCCTGCCCGTCAAGGTTCAGTTTCAGCTTAATATCTGTCTCACCTGTCTTTCTTGTTATCTTCGCAGTCCTCATACCCGCCTCCGTAACAGAGCCCCATGGCTCAGATCATTCATTGTCAAATCTGACTTTTATAGAATTTGCGTGCGCCGTAAGCCCCTCATTCTCAGCGAAAAGCTCTATGTCCCCCTCGACCTTTGAAAGAGCATCCTTCGAATACGAAATGATGCTGCTCTTCTTTATGAACTGATCGACCCCGAGCGGCGAGAAGAACCTCGCGGTCCCGTTGGTAGGAAGTATATGATTTGGTCCGGCAAAATAATCCCCCAGCGGCTCGGAGCTGTAACTTCCAAGGAATATAGCACCCGCATTTTTAATTTTCGTCATGACCTCGAACGGGTTCTCTGTCATAATTTCCATGTGTTCCGAAGCTATCGCGTTTGCCGCATCTATAAGCTGATCCATCGTGTCACCCACGAAGAGATACCCGTAATTATCGAGTGACTGCTGTATTATCTCAGCTCTGGAGAGCGTCTTCATGAATTTATCGATCTCATCCGAAACTGCGTGCGCAAGCCTGTCGCTCGTTGTCAGCAGAATCGCACTGGCAAGCGGATCATGTTCCGCCTGGCTCAGCAGGTCAGCCGCCACAAAGCGCGGGTTTGCCGTATCATCAGCCAAAACAAGTATTTCGCTCGGTCCTGCCACTGAATCTATGCCTGTGTATCCGAAACATGCTTTCTTTGCAAGAGCCACATACATATTGCCGGGGCCTGTGATCTTATCAACTCTCGGAATGCTCTCCGTGCCAAATGCCATTGCAGCTATTGCCTGAGCGCCGCCAACTTTATATATCTCATCAGCGCCTGCAATATCAGCGGCGACTATAGTGCCCGCAGGGGCCTTTCCCTGCGCATTTGGAGGCGTGCAGACTATTATCCGTTCAACACCCGCAACCTTCGCCGGGATGACATTCATGAGCACGCTGGAAGGATATACTGCCCTTCCGCCGGGAACATAGCATCCGGATATGGCGATAGGAGTGATCTTCTGACCGAGAATAACTCCGTCAGGGCTCGTTGTTATCCAGCTCTGCTGCACCTGTTTGCTGTGATAACTTCTGATGTTTTCCGAAGCCTTGTTGATGACATCGAGGAATGCCGGGTCAAGTTCTTTGTATGCCTCAGCTATCTCTTCATCATTTACGCGAATGCTGCCTGCATCAAGTTCACACTTGTCAAATTTTTTCTCGAGCCGAAGCAGCGCACTGTCTCCGTTCATTCTGACATCTGAAATAATGTCACCTACAGTTTTCTCATATTCCGTGTAGTTTACCGGGCTTCGTTTAAGAAGCTCTGCAAGTGCCCTGTCCTGCTCTTCATCAGTAAGTTTTATGATTCTCATAATTGCCTTTCGTGCCTGAGCTTATGTTTCCGTAAATTTGTTTTGACAGATCATCATTTCCCAAGCTGTTCTTTTATATCAAATATCAGTTTGCTGATGCGCTCGGTATCCATCTGCATCGATACCTGGTTTACGATCATTCTTGCTGACAGCGGACACACCTCTTCGAGCACCTTCAGCCCATTCTCTTTGAGCGTGGAGCCCGTCTCGACAATATCTACTATGACATCCGAAAGTCCGACTATAGGTCCCAGTTCGACAGATCCGTTGAGCTTTATTATGTCGACCGTCTGCTGCTTGATATTATAAAAATAATCGCGGGCTATGTTGGGATATTTTGATGCGACACGGATCATCTCGTGATGCTTCAAGAGTTCCCCGGCTTTATCGGGACCGCATACGCACATCCTGCATTTTCCGAATCCAAGATCCAGCACCTCATACACGCGCCTTTTTTCTTCCATGATTATATCAGAACCAACAACGCCTATATCAGCTGCTCCGTATTCTACATAAGTCGGGACATCTGGCCCCTTTGCAAGGAAGAAACGAAGTCCCGTCTCTTCATTAGTAAAGATCAGCTTCCTTGTACCTTTGTCCTTCATTTCATCGACAGTTATTCCGATCTTTTCAAAAAGATCCAGAGTTTTGTCGGCGAGACGCCCTTTGGTAAGAGCCACCGTCAGATACTTCTTTTCCATAGTTGTCTCCGTTATTATTCCGGCATCATGCGGACTGACTTGCCTTCTGACCGCAGTTCCTGTGCCTTCTTAAGCTTTTTCTTATAATCCTCTTCATTGTACTTTATGACAGTCGCTTTCTCCGGCAGTTCCACTTTTATTTTCTGACGCCTCATTGCTTCCAGCAGTGCATCAACAGGTATCATGAAGCCTACAGCAGGCGAATTCTTTCCGAAGCGGCCGATAAGATCGTCATACCTTCCGCCTGTCGCTATCACATCGCCCACACCATATGTGAATCCTTTGAAAATTATGCCCGTATAATAATTGTATTTACTGAGCATCGACAAGTCAAAACTAACGAACTTTTCAAGACCGTACTGTCCCAGCACTTCGTAAACATCCCTGAGTCTCTTTACGGCTGCCATTGACATTTCATTGTCCGCATATTCTTCCGCTCTTTCCAGAGCGTCCTGCGAACCGATGAGCTCAGTGATCCCCAGAAGATTCCTGCTGACTTCCATTCCTGCCCCGGATTCCTCGAGTAGTTTTTCTGCCGCAAAGAAATTCTTGCCGGAAATGAACTCTCTAAGTGAGAACTCAGTCTCCTCATCTATTCCTGCGTTTTCACAAATTCCGCGAAAATACCCGGCATTTCCGACACTGATCCTGAAATCCGAAAGTCCTGTGCTCTGGAGAGAATTGATAAGCAATGCTATAGTTTCAGCATCAGCAAATGCAGAATCATCTCCAATGAGCTCGACTCCCATCTGTGTCGATTCTCTCTGCTTGCCCTGGAGACTTGAAGTATTTGTATAAGCATTTCCTTCATAGCAGAACCTTATAGGCTCCTTCTCATCCATGTAGTATTTGGCTGCGCATCGCGCACAGGAGGGCGTAAAGTCCGGTCTCAGAGCAAGTGTGCTGCCATCTTTGTCAAAGAACTTATACAGCTCTCTGGATGGCGTGGTGCCTATTTCTTTTGAGAACACATCAAAGAATTCAAAAGTCGGCGTCTGAATATCCTCATATCCGTACAGATGCATTTCTCTGCGGATCTTCCCCGTCACATTTCCCTTGATCTTAAGCTCTTCACCATATATATCCCGCAGACCTTCCGGAGTATGCAGGAGCTTTTTGCCTGAATCAGATAATTTCATAATCTTCCTTTTTGCTTTACTGCTGTGCAGTGATAATTCGTTATCACGCTAAACTATTCGCAAGTATACATGACTGACACATTTATGTCAATTGCATCATTAGTATCTCTGACACAGGTGACTCTCAATCTCTTTCCGCCAGATCCTTATTTATCATCTCCAGATACGGCACCAGCACTCCGCTTTTCTTCGGCAGCACCCACGTCATATCAAGTTCATCCAGTCTGAAGCTCTTCCTGCCGCCCTTTTCAGATCTCTCCCAGAATGGCAGGAACTCCCGGAACGGCAGATAATAATACATGTCTTCACTGGTAAAAGAAATCAGGAAGAAAGCAATCCCGTCCTGCTCCTCGAACTCCTTCATGAACTCCACCTGATGCTCATGAATGTTCTGCAGGCTGAAAGTGGTTGTCTGTGATTCTTTTGCGTCAAAACAAATGGGTATTCCCTGCACCGCTCCTATATAATCGACAGTGCTTTTCTGCTCGAAATAGGCGAGCGTAATATGACGACTGTCCTTATCAATATTAATAGGAGTGATGGGCGTCGGAATCTTCTGCATAAGAGCCAGGTGCTGCTCCTCATACTTCTCGTTTGTCCTGTTTATCATTTCCTCCAGTGTGGAACCGCGGAGGCCTCTCGAATTCCATGTAGCCATTAAAGTCCTCTATTCAGCACTTTCTCATAGACCGTAGGCATAGGAAGTTCAAATGTTCTTCCTGACAGCCTCTCAAAGTCACCTTGTATCTCCGGGAAAACTATCCTCACCGCGTACAGCATCTGGTATCTGATATCAAATTTCTGTCTCAGCTTATCGTTCCAGGCATCATCCCCATATTTAGGATCTCCGGCAACAGGATGCCCGATGTGTGACAAATGAGCGCGGAGCTGATGTGTTTTACCCGTGATGAGCTCGCACTCGAGAATTGTCATGCCGTCACCTGATTCCACCGGTCTGTATGCCGTCTCAATGTACTGCGGCTTCAGGCTCTCATCCGGCATTGTTTCAGACACTGTGACAATATTCGTCTTTTCATCTTTAACAAGATAGGCCTTTATATTGCCAGGAGTTTTTATCTCCCCGAGAACTACCATTCTGTAAAATTTTCCAAGCTTTCTCGAGCGCAGAAGTTCTGAGAGAAATCTTGCGCCGCTAAGCGTCTTCGCGAAAACAAGTATGCCGCCTGTGTTGCGGTCAAGTCTGTTGCATACAGAAGGTGTGAACTCACTCATGCCGGACGCACTGAGCTGCCCGCTCTCAAGGAGATATCCGATGAACCATTCGTTCATTGATATATCATCCTGAGCTGCTTTCTGTGACAGCACGCCTGGCTTCTTTTCAGCTATAAGTATATCTTTATCTTCATAGATGATCGGTGATGTCCTGTATTTACGGCCGATCATTTTGTATGCGTCCACATATTGTTCGATACCGTCACTGGTTTTCTGCTCAGAGTTTCCGGAGAACTTATCATATGTTTCATCAGAAAGGAAGAATGCCACTTCGTCGCCAGTCTTGACAATATCTGCCTCATCAGCCTTTTTGCCATTCAGAGTTATGTTCTTCTTGCGTATCATTTTATAAATAAAGGAGCCCGGTGCAGCCGCAAGTTTTCTCTTAACATACTTGTCGAACCGCTGACCCTGCTCCGCATCGCCTATCACAAATTTTCTCATAATGAAATTGAAAGAAGAACGTCACCGAGTCCACTGAGATCTTCTTCCTCCCCCTGTTCCTTAAGTCTGTTCAAGGAATCCAGTCGCTCTATATACTTATCAAGGTTATAAAAAATCTTTACATTGTACCCCTTGAACCCGTTATTTGAGAGTATTTCCCGAATATGTTTTTCTCCAAGATTGCCCTTCGTGCCCGCCAGCTCCGTATAAGCAATCACATTTCCGCATGCGTAAGCGACATGGCTGAGCTGAAAACTGTTGCTGTAACTCGTTAGATACAGTTCGAACAGGCCGTCAACACTGCCTTTGTGCTGTGTTATCTGTTTCTCTGCTTCCTCCGAGCATCCCCTTGCGCGGAACAGCATTATCGTCTCGACCGCTGTCTTCGCTATCGGCAGGCAGATCAGCGCTGCAAAAAGGCTGAAAAGATTCTTGTTGCTGCCAAAATACCACTTTGCATAGAAGAACATGAACAGATCACCACCGAGCAACAACAGAGTTATCATGAGATACTTGATTCTGCGGCTCTTTATGTATCCGACACAGCCCTTTTTTATACTCTTCATTTATGCCTCCAAAACTTACCTTCGTTTACTTGTTTATCAGCTCCCTGTAATCTTTTATCCAGAAGTCAGAAAGTTTCCTTTTCTCTTTTTCGAACGGTGCCGAAAAATCATCCTCAACAGCACCCACATACATTCCCGCGGCTTTTGCTGCCTTTATCCCGTCGGGTACATCCTCGAATACCACACATGCCTCAGACGCTACAGATATACTGTCAGCAGATGCCTTATATATATCCGGAGCGGGTTTTCCCTTTTTCACATCATTTCCTGTCATTATCACGTCAAAACATCCGCGGATTCCATGTGATGACAGGACCTTTTCTCTGAGATCCCTCGAATTACTTGTGGCTACACCTAATAGTATTTTC